>JBHEMB010000412.1:0-6634 GCA_046262855.1 Mycobacteriales bacterium
TGTTAGGCGAGTGGCAGACAGTTGACGCCAGCCGAGCCGCCACAACATTGAGGGAGACGCTGGCTGCCGAGACGGACCCACTTGCCTACGACGACCTGATTGAGGTTTTTTTCGGCAGCCCAGAGACACTCGGCGTTACAGGGTCCGTAATCGCAGAGGATGCGGCTCGCCGAGCTTCGGAGCGGCAGACCGATCGCCAAGCAGGCCTCGCTGCCGTTGGTCTTGACGCGCTAGTGCGCCTGAGCCTATCTGAGGCGGTCCCTCCTTGGGCCCTCTACTCCCTTCTTGAGCAGTTGACCCCGGCGGAGCCGACCCATTTCCTCATTCGCGCCCTTCGCCGGCTGGCTCTTCTCTATGTCCACCGGTCCTCAGCTGACGTACGGCAACTCGTCAGGCGGCAGGCACAAGCCCTGGCGGTGAATGAAGAATTGGCGGCTGACGCGCGACAGGTGCTCGCACAAGCGGAACTCGTCGACGGATTGGAAGCCGCGACGCTCGACGACGCTGAGCAACATCTGCGCGAGGCGCGTCGCGAGTTCTCCACCGTCCTGAACCTCGACGTTAACAGGATTGATGCGGAACTCCTCGTCGCCGCTCTGGATGCCGTGCTGAGCTTGGTAGACCATGAGCCTGCTGTACGACTACATGAGTACGCTGACCGCATCAAGCAGTTGGGACTGTTTCGGCGCGCCTGGCAAGCTCCCGGTCTCCCCACGTGGGTCGGAAACCCACTGGATGGAGACCGCGAGTGGTGGACCCTGGCTCAGGCGTTGGCGCACGCGGCGGAGGCGGGCAAAACTGACCCTTGGTTGGAGCCGAGCGTCATGCTTGAACAGGTTGCGCACGCCTTCCAAGCTGTCACGACCGCCCACCTCCTACCTGACGACGTGCCCGGACTGAGAGCGGTTGTGGAACCGGCGCTCGGTGCGATGCTGGCGGACACTACCCGCAGGGCGCTCCTACGGAGTTGGCTTGCCACTCTCAACCAAGGGGATGCTCTAAGCCAGGCAGGGACGGCGCTACTGGACTTGGCTCAGGAATTCCCAAAAGGCGAGGCGGATCAACTCAGGGATGAGTTGGTCCGCGAGTTGGACGGCGCCGAAGACGTTGTCGATGCGCTTCCATTAGACCGGCAGCTCGTGCTGATGCAACGCCTGAAAGCCAGGGAGGCGTACAGTGAGGCTGACACACCACAGGTCAACAGAATCATGGCGGACATCCGGAGCAAACTTCATGACAATACGGACTATGCAGGGGAAGTCCGTGCTGCCTTTGATGTGGTCCTGATACGCACCCTACGCTTCGTGGCGGACCGGATGAATGTGCAACTCTCCGGAGTGCGTTTCCAATACCTACAGCGCCACGACGCCAAGGAAGAGGATCTCCAGCAGGACTATCGCGAGTGGATGATCGGCAACGGTCTCCAAGGGGTCGTTGATATCGAGGTAACTGGCGTCGCTGGTGGGCGGGTGGATGTTCGGTTTTCCTTTGGTCTTCACCGTCTGATCACAGAGGTCAAGCGGGACAACGGACCCTTTGTCGCAGGAGCCCTGGATAGACACCTCAATCAAGCGGGGATTTACCAGGCTTCAACCGCGCGGCTCGGGATTCTCTTGGTGCTTGACTTGTCTGAGAAGGCGCGTGGGGAGATGGCCTCCTTGGAACGAAGCGTCTGGGTTACCACAAAGCCCGCTCTTGCACAGGGTGACTACCTGCGGCACATCGTCGTCTTTGTTGTCCCTGGGAATCGACCGCTTCCCCCTTCCAAGGTCACAGCCTAGATATCACGTAGCGGGCGGTGCGTCCTGTGACCAGGCACCGTCAGCTCCTGCCTTTCCGGGCGCCAGTGGGGCGGGCTTGACGACAAGAAACGGCCTTGATTGCGCGGAAAGGACGACGACCGCTGCATTGTCTCCGCCGACGATGGCCAAGCCCCTCCCACGGGGGAGGCGACGCGCTGACGCTGCCGCAACGCGCGGGTGCTCGATCTCCGTCCTGTAGGTTCCCCAGCTCACGCCCGAGAACCAGCCGCTGTTCATAGTGCTGCGGGACACCTGCTCAACCCACTCGTTGCCCAGCAGCGTCTCCACCCGCTTCAGCAAGTCGGCGTCGCCGACGCCGGGCAGGATGAGCTTGGCGCCGGCGAGGGTCATCAGGTTGTCGGCCACCTCGCGGCTCCAGCGCTCGGCCGCTTGCGAGAGATCCTGCAGCACAGCGAGCACCGGCATGTTCCGGCCGCCACCCTCGGCCATGATCTGGGGGAGAGACGGCAGGGGGCAGATGGTGGCCACCTCATCCAGCGCGAGGAGGAGGGGAAGGTCGAGGGCGTCAGAGCGGTTGCTCTCGCGCAGCGCCGCCTCGCGGACCTCCTCGACCAGGCCGACGACCAGGGGAGCGAGGGGAGTGCTGCCGTCGCTCGGGGCGACGATGAACAGAGAGTCCGGTTGGTGGAGGAAGTTGGCCGGATCGAAGGTGCAGGCGTCGGCACGGTCGGCGCTGGCGAGGACGGTGCTGTCGTCGAAGGGAGCGAGGCATCCCGCGACGGCCGACCAGATCGAGCCACGCTCGCGGTCAGGCGTGGAGGCGATGCCCTGCACGACGGCCAGTGCGTGAACGGCGTTGGCCTCGGTCAGGACGTGCCGCGCGGCGCCGAGACGGGCTGACTGCACCCACTCGACCACCGTGGACATGGGCAGGCGCGCGAGCGCTGCGGCGTGGAGAAGCGCGCCGAGGAGCTGCGTCCCGCGCGCCCGCCAATGGTCTCGGGACTCGGTGCCCTCCATGCTGCCCGCGAGCAAAGCACGGGAGCGAGACAGCGCGGTGTCGAACTGTACCGAGCCGCGCAGAGGCGACCAGTCCAGACGGCACACCGTCGGCGGGACGCTGGCCGCCACGACGCCCACGGGGTCGAAGCACCACACCGTCCCGCGTTGGCAGCGGAAGCTGTGGCAAGCGTCGAGCACATCGCGGCGCGTCGACGTGATGACAACCGGCCCGTCCCACGTCAGCACGTTCGGGACGATGACGCCGGTCGTCTTGCCGCTCCGCGGCGGCCCGATGACGAGCGTCCCGACCTGACGCGGGGCGCTTACCCAGGCGCGGCCCTTGTAGCCGAGCAGGATGCGGAATGGTGGGATGCCCCACGCCGCAGCGTTGAGACCGTGGCGTAGCGACGGCACGAGCGGTCGCAACCCGATCGGCCCGCGCAGGTGCCGCTCGGCAACGCCTGCGAGAGTGGCCGCGGTCATCCCGACACCGCAGCACACCATCGTCAGACCGTCCTCGGCGTCGTCCAGGAGTCCCAGGCCGGTGCCGAGGTCGCGCACCCATTGCACAACGAGGACGGCGCAAAGCAGCAGCAGAACGGGCGAGCTGGCCCGCCGCGGTGAAGGCTGCAGGAAGTACGCGGCGATCCCGACGAGAATGAGGAAACGCGGGTCGAGCATGCCGAGAAGAACAGCCGCCATCCAGAGATAGCGCCGGCGGCGCGCCAGCAGTCGCTCGCGGCGGTCCTCGGTGAGCGAGTACCACAGGTTCATCGCGAGCGCCGCGATGCGCTGGGCCAGCTCGTCGGCGCGGAGCCGTTGCAGTGCGTCCTTCATGCGCCCACTCCCTCCGCCTGCGTGGTGATCCATTCGTCCAGTGGCGGGGCCGCCTGCGGATCGGCGAGCGGCGAGTCGGCGGGGACGTGACGGCCGCGATGCTCCAGCAGCTCGGACCAGTCGCGGACGAGCGATCCGATGCCGACCAGCCACCAGTCCGCGGCGGCGCGTCCGGTTGCCTCGTCGCTGTAGGCCTCGTCGTACCAGCGCAGTACCGCGTGAAGGCGGCGGACCACCCAGCCATGCGTGTACCAGCACGAGGGGACGCGGATGTCGCACGCTTCCAGCCAGCGGACGAAGGCGGCGACGTCCCCGTAGGCGCCGCGGAGCTGGGCTCCGCTGACGCCATCGAAGATGCGAGAGGGTGGATGGGCGCCGCTGCCGGCGCCCTCGTCCACAGTGCTCATGCGGCGACCACCACCGTGTCGGTGAGGCGGTCGTGGAACGCCTGCCGCCGGGGGTCGGTGAAGGCGACCAGCAGCCCGACCAAGGCGGCGCCGATGCTGAGCAGCAATGCGCCGAACCGGAACAGCGCCGTCGACGTGTCGATGGGCGACAGGTCGTCTGCTCGGCGGATGCGCAGGCCGAAGATGCGCATGGCCGGCGTGCATCCCCAGCGCGCCCAGCAGCCGGGGAAGTAGCCGAGCGTGAGAGCTGCGATGAGGGCCGGCGAGAAGAGGTAGTAGTCGGTCTGCACGCCGGTCGTAGCGTCGATGGTGGAGTGGTAGCCCATTGCGTTCGCGAGCAGCGCCGCGGAGACGAAGCAAGCGAGCGCGAGGATGCCGAGGTCGATGACCGCTGCGACGGCACGGATGAGTGGCGGCGCGTAGTCAGCGGCGTGTCCGGACTTCAGTGTTTCCAGCAGCTCGTCGCGTTGGAGCGTGGGGTGCGCTTCTGTCGTCGTCGGCCGATCACTGAGCGTGGTCATGCCTGTCCCTCCTTGGATGTGCGCATGGCGCGCGGTGTCCAGTCGACGCCCATGAGCTCGGCGAGGCGCGGACGTGCGCGATGCAGATGTGTCTCGACTGTGCGGACGGTGCAGCCGAGCGCCGACGCGATCTCCTCCTGCGTCATGTCCTGCACGCACGCCATGACCACGCACTGCCGCATCCGCGAAGGGAGCTGGGCGAGGGCGCGCTCGAAGTCGAGGTGCGTCTCGTCGGGCTCGTACTCCTCGGGCTGCGATGCCCGCAGGCGCCCGAGGTATTCCGACTCCCGGTTGAGCTGCCGCTGCCGCTTGGCGGCGTGATGAACGAAGGCCTCCTTCAGCCAGAACCACGCCGGTCCCTGCAGGTAGTCAGGATCGGCGCGCAGTTGCTGGAGCAGGTCGACAAAGACCTCCTGTGCCAGGTCTTCTGCGACGGACGAATCGCCGGTCACCTTCCGGCCGAACCTCGTCAGTCGCCCGATCTCGGCCTCGTAGAGCCGAGCGACGCGCGTGTCCGGGTCCTCGTACTTGGCTCGATCCGCACGCGCGGGGCGGGTGTCGAGCTGCGTGGTGCCGCAATCCACCTCCGCAGAGGAAGTACCCGCCGGGCGGTGCCAACCCGTACAGGCGCGGCCCGCCTGGTGTTGAACACCCGCCGCTGTGTGCTTCCCTCGGCACGACGTTGTGAGAGGGCTCATTCCCCGGTGCCTCCCTGGTGGCGTGGGTGACGACCACGCTGAGATGCACAGAGGCGGGGATTTTTTCGTTCATCCCCCCGGGGAGGGAGAAGTTCAGGGCGACGGCGAGTACGGGGCGCCGTTGAAGCCGTCGACACGGAGGTCGAACGTCGGCGTGTGGAGGGCGACGAACGGGTCGGGGGAGGTCCGGAAGGTCAGCGTCTCGGTGCCCGCAGTGATCTCTGTGGAGCCCGGGTTCGCGCCCGGTCCGGCGTCTTGGCTCACGCCCTGCGGGGGAGCGAGCACGACGTCAGCGAGCTGCTGCGCGGAGACAAAGCGCGCGAGGGCGGCCGTGAGCAGGCGCGCGGCGGGCTGCTGGGCGGAGCCGGTCAGGGGCAGCCAGGAGTTGCCGAGGTTCTGCCCCTGCTGCGAGGTGATGCCGAAGAACTGGTAGGTGTCCGGCGGGGCACCCTGGATGCCGAGGTTGCCGACGAGGTTGAGGTGGCGGACGGAGATGACGCCGGCGACGCGGCGGATGTCGAAGTGCCCGATGTAGCCGTCGATAGCGTCGTAGGTGCCGCTGTAGTCGCCGTTCGGTTGGACGACCAGGTCGAAGGTGAGCGGGCTCCCGGCCGGGCCGCCGTCGGGGTAGACGTAATACGAGCCGTAGTGGACGTGGTAGCCGTTGGCGTTGCGGACGAGCGCCTGGGCGTCGCCCCACTGGCCGGGAGCGGGCGTCGGGCTCGGCGGGGGCGGCGTCGGGAACGGGGTGAAGGTCGGGAAGGCGGACGCCTCGGCGACCGGCGTTGGCTGGTGGCGCGGGGCGATGACCGTGGCCGGGCGCTGTGAGCCGTGGAGGATCACCACGCCGCCGGCGCCGCCGCCGAGGAAGAGGAGAGCGAGGCCGCCGATGAGCAACCCGCGGGCGCGGAGGCGGTTCGCCCAGCTCTGGCGCGCGGCCCTGAGCTGGGCGTTCTGCAGGGGCGACGCCTTGGGCGGCCACCCGTGGGCGAGGGAGGCGGGGAGCGGGAGGAGCGCGATGCCGCCCAGCAGCTCGACCGGCGAGGTCAGCAGCGCGGCACGGCTCTTGCAGATGGCGCAGTGGCGCATGTGGTGCTCGACGCTGCGCCGCTTCTCGGGGGTGAGCTGGGCGACGCCGGGCGGGACCATCTCGGCGAGGCGGTCACAGTGGGTCCGGCTCTGCGCGACGAGGAGGGAGCGGATGGCATGGCCGAGCGCGGAGCGGGCGTGGTTGACGACGAGGGAGGTCTGCGACCGCGTGAGACCGACGACCTCGGCCACCTCGGCGGTGGTCAGGCCGTGGCGGACGGTGAGGTCGAGGACCGCCTGCTGGCGGGGCTCGTGACTGGCCACGGCAGTCCAGACCAGGGCCGCCTTGCTGTGGTCGACGGCGACCTCTTCGGGGC
>JBHEMB010000413.1:0-3116 GCA_046262855.1 Mycobacteriales bacterium
GTGCAGGGTCGCTGTCTCCGGGCCGTGGTTCGTCACGGCGATGCGGATGCAGATGTCCTCGGGGGTGGCCTTGGCGTACGTCACCTCGACGTCGAAGAACCGGTTGCCGTCGAGGACGCCGGTGTCGAGCAGCTCGTACTCCGGCTCGTCGCGGGACCTGCGCGCGTTCTCTGCCCGAAGCAGCTCGTAGGGGAACTCAGCCTGCGGGTACCGATACAGCCAGCGCATGAACGAGTGCGTGGGGGTGGAGTCGAGAGGCCACCAGTGCTCCTTGACGCCCTCGCCGTGGTTGCCCTCCTCGTTGGTGAGGCCGAACAGCCGCTCCTTGAGGAACGGGTCGCGGCCGTTCCACAGCGCGACGCCGAAGCACAGGTGCTGCCAGCGATCGCAGATCCCGGCGAGGCCGTCTTCACCCCAGCGGTAGGCCCGGGACAGCGCCTGGTCGAACGGGAACGACCTCCAGGCGTCGCCGTCGGCGCTGTAGTCCTCGCGAACCGTTCCCCACTGGCGCAGCGACACGTACGGGCCCCAGTGCTTCCAGCGCTCCTCCTGCAGGCGCTTGCGCTCCGGCGTCACGCAGGCTCGTCAGCCACGCGAGGACTGCTCATGGCGCTGCTTCAGCCGGTCCCGCACCTGATCCGGCGTGTACGCCCGGCGCTCCCGCTCCTGGCGCGCGACGACGGCCCCGGTGGCCGCCACGCCAGCAAGCCCGGCCAGTCCCAGCCACTTCCAGACCCTCATGTGGGGGACCATACGCAGGTGGTCGGACTCGACGAAGCGGTGGCGCTGACCCGTACCGGCGATGTGTGGCTCTTCCGTGGCCGCTCGGGCGCCGACCGGGTCATCCGTACCTTCACCAACGCGCCGGTCAACCACGTCGGCATGGCCGTCGTGCTCGAGGACCTGCCGCCCCTGATGTGGCACGCCGAGCTCGGGCAGTCGCTGCCCGACGTGTGGGCCGGCAAGCACCAGCGCGGCGTGCAGCTCCACGACCTGCGCGACGCGGTCCTCACCTGGTGCCACAAGTACAGCCAGCAGGCCTGGTTCCGGCAGCTCACCGGGCCGGTCACGCAGCACACCGAGGACGCCGTGCTGCAGACCGTCGCGCGGCTCGACGGCACCCCGTTTCCCTCGACAGCCCAGCTGGCCGGCGGCTGGCTGAGGGCACGGCTGCCCGGCGCCCGCCAGGCGGCGTCGGTCGAGACGGCCTTCTGCGCGGACGTGCTGGCGCGCACGTACCAGGCAATGGGCGTGCTCGGCCCGGAACGGCCGTCCGCCTTCTACGACCCGGGGTCGTTCTGGAGCGGCGACGACCTCCGGCTGCAGCCGGGGTGGTCGCTAGGCCCGGAGGTCGCCGTGGAGGTACCGCCGACGACATGATGCCGGCATGGGCCTGACGCAGCCGCACTTCCCCACCGTGGACCTCGAGGAATGGGCACGGGGGAGCCGCAGCGAGCGGATCAGGCCGATGGCCCGGCACGTCGCCGAGTACGGCTTCGGCACCCCCGACGTGGTCTACGTCCTCTACGCGCTGAAGATCGCTCTGTACGTGATCGTCGGCATGCTGCTGGCCCTCTCGACGCCAGGGATCGACGGGTTCACCGACGTGGGGCAGTGGTGGGACACGCCGGTCGTGTTCTACAAGGTGGCCCTCTGGACGATGTTGTTCGAGGTCCTCGGTCTCGGCTGCGGGTTCGGCCCGCTCAACCTGCGGATCACGCCGCCGCTGGGCTCGTTCCTGTACTGGCTGCGCCCGGGGACGATCAGGCTCGCGCCGTGGCCCCGCCGGATCCCGCTGACCGGCGGCGACCGCCGTACTGCTGTCGATGTCGTGCTGTACGCCGCGCTGCTCGCGGCACTCGTCTGGGCGCTCCTCGGGTCGCTCACCGAGACGCAGGTCGCGGTGGTGCTGGTCGCGCTCGGGGTGCTCGCCCTGCGCGACAAGGTCATCTTCCTCGCTGCCAGGTCGGAGGTCTACGGCTCGCTCGCGCTGACCTTCTTCATGCCCGACAGCCTGCTCGGGGCGAAGCTGGTCATGCTCGTCATCTGGTGGGGCGCAGCCACGTCGAAGCTCAACCGGCACTTCTCCAACGTCATCGCGACGATGCTCAGCAACTCCCCGCTGATCAGGAGCCCGCGGCTGACCCGGTTGCTGCACCGGCACGTCCCCGACGACCTGCGGCCGTCAGCCGTGGCCGACTGGATCGCGCACGGCAGCACCGCCGTCGAGTACGGCGTCCCGGTGCTGCTGTTCCTGGGCCACGGCGGGACCCTGACCGCCGTCGCGGTGACGCTGATGGTGCTGTTCCACCTCAACATCCTGCTCAGCATGCCGATGGGCGTCCCCCTCGAGTGGAACGTCTTCATGATCTTCGCGGTCGCGACGTTGTTCGGATCGCACGCCTCGATCGGGTTGTCGGACCTGTCGTCGGCCTGGCCCTTGCTGCTGGCCGCGGTGCTGGTGACCACCGTCGTCTTCGGGAACCTGTACCCGTCGAAGGTCTCGTTTCTGCCCGCGATGCGGTACTACGCGGGGAACTGGGACACCTCGGTGTGGCTGTTCACGCCCCAGGGTCTGGCGAAGCTGGAGGCAGCCACGGTACGGGCGGCTCCGCTGCCGTTCACCGCGCTCGAGCGGTTCTACGGCAAGGAGCAGTCACTGCTGCCGATCTGGATCGGCTACGCGTTCCGCTGCATGCACAGCCACGGGCGCGCGCTGTTCACGCTGGTCGACCGGCTGGCCCCGGACGAGGAGGTGACCCTGCTCGAGGGTGAGCTCGTCGCCGGCGTCGTCCTCGGGTGGAACTTCGGCGACGGGCACATGCACAACGAGCAGCTGGTGGCCGCGCTGCAGTCCCGCTGCCGGTTCGAGCCTGGCGAGGTGGGCGTCGTCATGCTGGAGGCGCAGCCCATCCAGCGGCAGGCCCAGCGGTACCGGCTCGTCGACGCCGCGACCGGTGAGCTCGAGCGCGGCGAGGTGCTCGTCCGCGACATGGTCGCCGCCCAGCCCTGGGAGCTCCTCCCGGTGCACGTTCAGACGTGAAACGGGCGGCCCCTCCGAGGAGGGACCGCCCGTTCTGGTGTTGCGAGGACTTAGAAGTCCATGTCTCCCATGC
>JBHEMB010000414.1:0-10464 GCA_046262855.1 Mycobacteriales bacterium
GTCGTCGAGGTGATCGAGGTCGTCCCCGGCAAGCTGACACTCATCGACCGCGAGACCGACGAGACGTTCAACGCGCGCGACAAGGCCCTCAGCGCCGAGGCCGGTCCCGGCGAGGTGCTCTGCACGCGGTTGCTGTCCAACGGCGGGGGCGAGCACCTCATGAGCTTCGTCATCCAGGTGCCACCCATCAAGCGTTCGCACCTGACCGCGGCGCTGCGCGAGGGCGAGTCGGCCGAGCACGCTGTCGCGGGTTGGCTCATCGCCGCCAACCGGCCGCCGGAGCTCGTCGACCGCGAGGGCAACGAGATGGTCGTGTGCACCGGTATATGGTCGCTGCCCGACCCATTCGCCGCCGAGGCGCTTCTTGCCGATCAGGGGATGCTCTACGACGGCGACCGCAAGCTCGGCGTCGCCAGTCTCGAGGGCAACGAGCTCGAGGTCACGTGCCTCTCCCGCGAGCTCTGGGCCGCCGCAGTGGAGCTCCTCGAGAAGGAGCTTCCAGGGGCTGTCCTGCTGACCTCTGAAGCGGTGCCGGCTTCGGATGGGCTCGCCGGAGAGTTCGCGCCGATGACCCGCGCCCGGCCGGCCGAGCCCATGACACCCGAGATCGCCGCGGCTATGCGGGAGTACATGGAGACCTACGAGCGCTCCTGGGTCGACGAGAGCATCCCGGCGCTCGAGGGTCTGACACCGCGAGAAGCGTTGCAGGACCCGGACCGCAGACGCGACCTGATGCACCTGCTCGACGACATGCCCGACGTACCGAACGGAATGAGCGCCGATCGGATCCGACGTCTGCTCGGCCTCGGCTGAGCGTCACTGCCCGGTGCGGCCGTCGATGCACTCGCGCAGCAGATCCGCGTGTCCCGCATGCCGGGCGTACTCCTCCACCATGTGAACCAGCACATCTCGTACCGCGGCCTGCTCACCGCGCGGCGTCGTCACGAGGGCGCCGAGATCGTGCTCGGCCGAGGCCCACTCCTCGGCGTGCGCGACCTCGCGGCGCCAGGCCTCCCAGGCCTCAGCCACCACTGCGTCGTCCGCGACCGCACCGTTGAAGTCGAGATCGTCGTCCTGGGCGCTCCAGAAGATCCGGTCGATGTCGCCGCGCCCCTCCAGCACCCGCCGGAACCAGTGGTGCTCCACGCGGGCCAGGTGCCGGACCAGCCCCAGCAGCGACATCGTCGACGGCGGCACCGATCGCCGCGCCAGCTGCTCGGCGTCCAGTCCCTCGCACTTCATCTCGATCGTCAGGCGGTAGCTGCGCAGGTAGCCGAGGACGGTCTCCCACTCACCTACCGGGTCCTGGTACGCCGCTCGCGGGTCCTGCTCGGGCTCGGTCCAGTTGCTCATGAGGCCCTGACTACCACGCCCTCCTCATGATCGACGCGGCGTTTATGCCCTGAGGGAGGCCTCCAGAGTGAGCAAAGTCCGCGTGGATCAAGGGGGTGGCGGCGCTATCCGCCGGCCATGGCGCCGATGACCAGCAGCGGCTCCCGCCCGTCGAGCACCTCTGGAGGCAGCGGCTCGTCGCACGAGGTGTGGCTCAGGTCCTCCTCGCACGCGAAGAACCGCACGAACGAGCGCCGCTTGCCTGCGGCGTCGCGCATCGTCCCGCGCAGCACCGGGTGCGCGGTCTCCAACGCCTCGAGCACCTCGTTCACCGTGTCGCCCTCGACCGACACCTCGCCGCTCACCTTGGCGAGGTTGCGGAGGTGGTACGGCAGCACGACCCGCGTCACGGCAGCGTCTGCACCTCGACAGACAGCACCGCGGGCAGGTTCTCGACGATCGCCGACCAGCTGTCGCCGCCGTCGGGCGAGCAGTAGACAGCGCCACCCGACGTACCGAAGTAGACGCCGCACTCGGCGAGCCGGTCGACCGCCATCGCGTCCCGCAGCACGTTGACGTAGCAGTGCTCCTGCGGCAGTCCCTTCGTCAGCGGCTCCCACTCGTTGCCGCCCGTCCGGCTGCGGTAGACCCGGAGCTTCCCGTCCGGCGGGTAGTGCTCGGAGTCGCTCGTGATCGGCACGACGTAGACCGTGTCCGGCTCGTGCGCGTGCACGTCGATCGGGAAGCCGAAGTCGCTCGGCAGGTTGCCGCTCACCTCGGTCCACGACGAGCCGCCGTCGTCGCTGCGCATCACGTCCCAGTGCTTCTGCATGAACAGCGTCTGCGGTCGCGACGGGTGCATCGCGAGGTTGTGCACGCAGTGCCCGACGTTGGCGTCCGGGTCAGGGATCTCGCCGGACTGCAGCCCGTTGTTCGCCGGCTCCCAGGTCGCCCCACCGTCCGCGGTCCGGAAGACGCCCGCCGCGCTGATCGCCACGACGATCCGGTCGGCGTCAGCGGGGTCCAGCAGGATCGTGTGCAGGCACATGCCGCCCGCGCCCGGCTGCCAGTGCGGTCCCGACCCGTGCTCGCGCAGGCCACGCACCTCCTGCCAGGTGTCGCCACCGTCGGTGGTCTTGAAGAGCGCAGCATCCTCGACCCCGGCGTACACGGTGTCCCGCTCCGACGGATGCGGCTCGAAGTGCCAGACCCGCGCGAACTCCCAGGGGTGCGGCGTGCCGTCGTACCACTGGTGGGTGCCCGGGACGCTCGCGTACTCGAACTCCTTGCCGATCGCGTTCCACGTCCGGCCACCGTCGTCGGAGCGCTGGACGAGCTGCCCGAACCAGCCGGTCGACTGGCTCGCCCAGATCCGGTCGGGATCCACCGGAGACCCCTTCAGGTGGTACATCTCCCAGCCGCCGAAGTGCGGTCCTTGGACCTCCCACTTCCCTCGACCCTCGTCGCTCGTGAGCACGAACGCTCCCTTGCGGGTCCCCACGAGCACACGGACACCAGCCATTCCGGTACCTCCCTCTCTCGGAAGGTACGACGGAATGGGCGCGCCAAACTCATCGCCCGCAGGGTCAGACGTCGATAACGGCGATCTGCCCATGCGGCCGTGGTGGGAGCACGGTGCTACCAGCCCTCCACGAACGGGCTCCTGCCGCTCAGTAGGAGTCGCAGCCGGTGCCGTCCCCGTCGGCGTCCAGGCGGTACGGATCGACGCCCACCTGGCGGAGCTGCACCTGCTTGCCGATGTCCGGGCAGTCCAGGTCGTTCGCGGCGCCGTTGCCGGAGCCGTCCCCCTTGATCGGGATGCAGGTCAGGTAGTCGGGGTGGCAGGAGCTGGTCGGCTTCTGCACGAGGGGCGGGGCGGCAGCGGGCTTGGGAGCGCACGCGCTCCACAGCCCTGCCTTCTCCCTCTTGGCTGCAGCGAAGGCACCATCGAGCTGAGCGGCCAGCGACGGGTTCTCGTGGCGGAACTCCGCGAGGTACTTGTCGTTCGCGTAGCCATGACGTGCGAGGTACACGTTGAGGTTCGTGCCGTCCCGGAGCGTCACCACGCTCACGGCACGGCCGTAGCTGTCGCGCGTGTACACCCGCGCCCGGAAGCCGTTCGCCGTGAGCTGCCTGCGCTTGCGGGTCGCGACGCCGCCGTAGCACTCGTTGGTCTCCGGCGCGTTGACGAGACCCAGCCGGTACGCGCGGCCCGTCGTGTCCTTCCACGAGTCGCCGTCACCGCCCGAAGCAGCCGCGAGCCAGACGACAGCCGCAGCCGCCGGCCAGGCTGACGGCTGGGCGTCGACCGCAGGTGCGCTGGCGGTCGGCTCGACGTCGAGCACCTGCAGGGCCGCGCTGGACTCCTGCGTCGTCGGCGCCGTTGCCGGCTTGTCAGCCTCGCAACCCACGACGACGAAGCAGGCCAGGGCCAGGGCCGCAGCCTGAGCGATCTTCACGCAGTTCCCCCTCGCGACATGCCAGCAGTGTGGCGAAGAGCGACGCTCCCCGCTCGTGAACTCCCGAAGATCGCGGCTGTGTCTTTCGTGCCAGGCCCGCTGCGGGGTCTGTCTATCGCCCCTTCCGGCCTGGGTCTGCGGCAGAGTAGGAGCGTGCCGAACCAGGGTGTCCCAATCCAGGTGGCGAAGGTCGATGCCGCGCTGCCCCGGACGCTGTCGCCCAGCCGCGCGAGTGACTTCCTCAGCTGCCAGCTGAAGTTCTTCTTCACCGCCGTGGACCGCTGGCGCACTCCCCCGACCGAGCACACCGCCCTGGGCAACCTCGTCCACGAGGTCATCGAGCATCTCTACCTGCTGCCGCCCGCCGAGCGCACCCGTGAAGGCGCCGGTCGGCTGCTGGACGAGGCCTGGCCGCAGTGGGCCGCGCAGCCCGACTACAGCGACATCCTCAACCCCGCCATCCGGCAGAAGGCGGAGCACTCGCTCGACGGCCTGTTCGTCCTCGAGGACCCGACCGGGCTGGTGGTCGAGCCCGAGCATGTCGAGACCTGGGTCGAGGCGCAGCTCTACGGGGCACCGATCCGCGGCCGCATCGACCGCATGACTGCGGACGGGATCTGGCGGATCAGCGACTACAAGACAGGCCGGGTCCCCGCCGCCCGCTACGTCGAGAAGGCCCTCGCCGGCCTGTTCACGTACGCGGCCGCCCTCGCCGCCAGCCACCCGGACAAGCGGCTGCCCGACGAGGTCGAGCTCCTCTACCTGCTCGGGCCGAAGCGCATCCGGCGTCCCGTGCTGCGCCCCTACCTCCTCGAGCACGCGGGGAAGCTCGACACCACCTGGTCGGACATCAACACGTCGTTCGACACGAGCACCTGGCACGCCTCCACCGGCCCGCTCTGCACGTACTGCGACTTCTCCGTCGCCTGCCCGGTCCGCAGCCGCAACGCCCCCACGCCGGGTACGCCGGAGTCGCACGAGCTCCTCGCGGCGCGCGGCTTGAGGCGCAGTGAGTCGGCCGTCCCCGACACCGGTCGCGACCCTGACCGCGACGCGGCGGAAGTGGCTGTCAGCGAGTGAGCACGCCTCTGCAGATCGGACTCCCCCACCGGGGCAACGCGGGGCGCATCCAGCTCACCGCGTCCAAGGTCGCGGGCTCGGGCCAGAGCTGTCCCGCCCACCTCGCCCTCGAGGCCTATCCCAACGTCTGGCCGGACATCCCCGGCTGGCGCCCGGAGCCGGAACCGCACCCGATCATCGCCTTCGCCGTGATGAACGCGATCGAGGAAGTGCAGTGGGGGAAGTCCGTGGCGGCCGCCCTCAACGAGGTGCTCTCGCGCACGAGACCTGAGCAGCAACCGATGCACCCGGGCGTCGAGGTGTTCGTCCGCGCGGGTGTCGCTCGCTACATCGAGTGGGTCGAGTCACGTCGCCTCGAGCTCGGCTCGCTGACGTGGATCCCGCGGCGCGAGATGTCGCGCGACGACCGCACCCTCACCTGCTGGGCCGTGAACCACGACGCCCCCGACGGCATCCGGGAGCTGCACCGACTCCGCCACGGCCGGGTCCGCGGCACCAGCGAGGCCGACCAGCTCTTCGCCATCGTCGCCGGACGGCTCGCCGTCGACGGCCACCCGAAGGACGCCGCTCCGACCGAACCGCAGCCCCTCGGCGTCCGGATCATCGAGTTCTCCCTGGGCGACGGCGGACATCGCGTCGTCTACGAGAAGTCCGCCGAGCAGGTGCGCGCGGACTACGCCTCCCGGGTCAGCCCGACGATCCCCCACATCCTCAACGGATCCGAGCTGCGGCCCGGTTGGGACTGCGCGCGCTGCAACTGGGTGTCCGCCTGTCCCGCCGTACCGCAGGTCGCCGGCCTCCTCGGTCAACCGTCGTACGGCGGGAAGACCCGATCCGTCAGCGCCTCCGATCTCGACCGGTACGCGATCTGCCCCTCCCTGTACTTTCTCCGCAACGTCTCCTACCTGCCCGGCGAAGTCGGCCACGGCAGCGCCCAGTCGCGCGGCATCGCCGTGCACCGCTGGCTCGCCGCCGCCCACTCTCGTCCAGGTCATCCCGGGTGCACGCCGTCAGACCTCGACGAGCGCCTCGGAGGTCTGACCGAGGACGAGCACCGGGCAGCTCTGCCGTTCCTGCGCCAGCACCGCGAGCAGGGCTGTCCGCTCGGTTTCGGCGATACGAACAACGTCCGTGTCGAGCCGCGCATCAGCGTCTTCGACTCGCACGCCAACGTCGTTGTCGCCGCGACGCCGGACCTGACCTTCACCGCCGGCTCCCGCTACGTGTGGCGGGAGACGAAGACGACCAGCCGTGCGCTTCCCGCTGACGCGGTCGAGGCGATGCAGAGCTTCCTGTCGTGCGCCCTCGACCTGCTGCTGCTGCACGACCAGGTCCCGGAGGGCGGCGACGACGCGCTGATCCGGATGGAGGGCGTCGTCGAGCTCGAGGTGCTGCGCGCCGAGGACTCAGCTGTGTACCTGCTCGACACCGCGGACGAGCAGCTCGTCTCGCTGGCCCGCCACATCGTTGCCTCAGCGGCTCTGGCCTGGCATCGCGATGCTGCCTTCGCCGCGACACCCGGGCAGCAGTGCACCTGGTGCGTCGTCCGCGAGTGGTGCCCGTCGCGCAACGCCGCGACCGAGGGTCAGGACGCGCAGCGCGAGGTGGACGACGCCATGGCGTCACGCGTTCCCGCGTTCCCGAGCCGTTCTGACCCGTGAGGGCTGCACGGGCTGGGGGACGAACAGGCTCTATTATACCTTATCTCGGCGCCTTCCATCAGGTGCAGATCTGCCGTCTTTACGCCGAAGATTGGCAGAGAATCGAACGTGTATGCGCTGCGAGATCGGGCATACTGGATGCATGCCCGCCACCGCTTCCGCCTCGATCGAGGAGCAGCGGGCTGTCCTGAACGCGATCGAGGAGCTGGAGGCGCGCAAGGCACAGCTGCACGCGGAGTCGATGGTCCTGCGCGCCGAGCTGGCCCGGGTCACGGCCCGCAGCCGCAGTGGCTTCGCGGAGATGGAGCTCGCCGGCACCGCGCTGGTCGGACAGATCCGCGCCGCCCGCGAGCTCGACGACGCCAGCCGGCTGGTCGCCAACTTCCCGAAGCTGCACGCCCTGCTCGCCGACGGCGCGGTGTTCGTGCCCGCGGTGGAGGCCATCCTCCTGGCGACCCGCCGCTGCACCCCCGAGGTGCAGGCCGGCGTCGACGCGCGCCTCGCGAGCCAGGTCGTGGACTGCAACGTGACCGACGTCCGCCGGCTGGTGGCCCACACGGTCCTCGCCGTCGAGGCCGAGCTCGACCCCGAGCTCACCCAGCAGCGGCTGGACCAGGCCAACAAGGACGCCCACGTCTGGGTGTCGGCGAGTGCCGACGGCATGACCTCGATCGGCGCCGTGCTGGACGCCGTCGCCGGTCGCCGCTGGGCGGTCGACTTCGAGCAGCTCGTGCGTGCCCAGGTCGTGCTCGACAAGCGGGCCGGTGTCCAGCGCACCCTGCAGGCCGTCAAGGCCGAGGTGTTCGCGCACCTGCCGACCCTCGTGCTCGAGCTGGTTCGGGCCGCCCGTGACGGGCGGCTCGCCGAGCTCGCCGAGCTGGGCGACCTCGACCCGCAGACCGCGGCCGAGCTGGCGCAGCTCGCGCAGGACACCCTCGACCTCCCGATCCCGGACGTCGCCGACGAGACCACCGACGAGCCGGTCGTCGAGGAAGACCCGTTCGACGAGGCGATCCTGGCCCAGGACCCGTGGCCGGACCAACCCTTCGAACCCGGCGAGCCCCCCGCGCAGGACCCGCCTGAACCGGGGCCGCCGCCCTGGGCGGCCGCCGCGCAGGACGCAGCGTTCTGGAGAACCGCACAGCCCCCTGGTGAGAAGGACCCCTACCTCGAGGTCCTCCTGCTGCGCTGCCTGCAGATGCCGCTCCAGACCCCGACAACCGTCAACCTGCACCTCCCGATGGCCACCGCCCTCGACCTCACCAACGCCCCCGGCATCCTCGAGGGCCACGGCCCCCTCGACGCCCGACGCATCAGGCAACTGCTGCCCGACGCCCACCTCAGGGAGATCTACATCGATCAGCTGACCGGCGTCCCCCTCGGAGCGCAACCGAAGCCGGAACGGCCCAGACCCGGCCAGGCCCGCCTCGACAACCTGGCCCGCCGGCTCCGACCGGTCACCCTCGTCGACGAGGTCGAGTCACAGCACGACCCCACCGCCGCCCTCGCAGAGTTCGTCAAGCTCCGCGACCAGAAATGCAGCGGCCCCGGCTGCAGCATGCCGGCCTCCCGCTGCGACCTCGACCACGAACTCGAATGGCCAACCGGCCCGACCGCCGAGTGGAACCTCGCGGACAACAGCCGCCGGTGCCACGGAGCCAAACACCACGGCTGGCAGACCGACCGAAGCCCGGACGGGACCACCGACTGGACCAGCCCCACCGGAAGGATCTACACCAGCCGCTCCACCTGGCCCCCGCCACCGAAGCTCCCGAAACCGACCTTCCAGATCTACCTCCCCCGGCTCGACCTCGACCTCCAGACCGAGACCGAACACCCAGCCCCGGCGAGGTAAAGCTGCAGTCGAAGGACCTGCAGCAGCCGAGTCGGGCATCAAGGAGGCTCCCGGCATGCCGTTCGCAAGCCCATGCTCCGCGACGCCATCTGCGGGTACCTACGTCGTTGCCCGACGTCAACGAACGCGGCAGGCTGCGGCCGTGCACACTGACGCCGAACGCCGCGAGCGGTTCGAGGCGCTCGCGCGCGAGGTGTGGGTGCCCGTGCAGCGCTACCTCGTCCGGCGCGCCGGCCCGGCCGATGCCGAGGACCTGGTCGCGGAGGTGCTGCTCGTGCTGTGGCGCCGGTTCGACGACGTACCTCCCGACGCCGGCCTGCCCTGGGCCTACAAGGTCGCGCAGGGCGTGCTCGCCAACGCCCGCCGCAGCCAGGACCGCCGGCTCAAGCTGCTCCGCCGCCTCCGTGACGAACCGCCCATCGCGCCCCCGGGCGATGACGACCCGCCGCTGCGGGAGGCGCTCGCGAGGTTGCGACCGCAGGAGCAGGAGGTGCTGCGGCTGTGGGCCTGGGAAGGCCTCGAGGCGCGTGACATCGCCGTCGTCCTCGGCGTCACCGCGAACGCTGCCGCCGTACGGCTGTCGCGGGCGCGGCACGCGCTGCGCAAAGAGCTCGGTAAGGATCACGTCGCTCCCGGACAGAGGCCAGGTACAGAGGAGGAGGTACGACGGTCATGAGCGAGCACGACGACCTGCGGGTCCGGCTTGCGCGCCAGGACCCCGCACCTGCCCTCGACCCTGTCGAGAGCCCACGGGCTCCGGAGCTGCTGGAGCGCATCATGTCCACTCCCGTCCTCACCCCCACCGAGACTGACGCCGGTCCCCGTCGTCGACGGCTCGTCGCCCTTGCTGCTGTGGCCGCTGCCGCTGCCGCTGTGGCCATCGGCGTCGTCGCGCTCAACGGCTCCTCCGAGCCGGCGAAGGCGCCGACAACCCTCGCGCTCACGCTGCCCTCGAGCAACGTGATGCAGTCCTGCCTCCGCTTCGACGTTGCCATCCTCAAGGACATGTCGCCCGCGTTCGCCGGCACGGTCACCTCCGTCGGCAACGGCAAGGTAGTCCTCGACGTCGACCACTGGTACGCCGGTGCGCCTGCCGATCGCGTGGAGCTCGCCGTCCCTGAGCCGAACAGCGCCGCGACGCTCGATGGCGTCGACTTCGAGGTGGGCAAGCGATACCTGGTGACGGCCGCGCAGGGCAACGTCAACGGCTGCGGCTACAGCGGCCTGGCAACGCCGGATCTTGAGAAGGCCTTCACCGAAGCCTTCGGCTGAGCCTGCTGCTGGTCAGTTCGGCACCGTGACGGCATGGACCGGGGAGCCGCAATATGGCGTCGCTATGTGCCGCAATATGGCGTTGCTATGGTGCGCAAAGTGGTTAGGCTACGCCCATGGCCGATGCTGACTACACCCCTCGGATCGCCGACGGGTTTCTGGCTCAGCGGATGGCGAGTCTGCCCGCGCTGATGATCGTCGGGCCTCGCGCTGTCGGTGAACGATTGCGGGCAGGAGTGGTGCTGCATACGGGACCCTCTGCCTACCAGCTCGACGAGCGCATCCTGGCCGCGCCGATCTGCGCGGCGTGGGGCTGAGGTCTGCGCGGGTGAGAACCGGTCGAGGCCGGCACACAGACTTCTCCCGAGGAAGTAGCCCGCCTCAGCGCACCACCCGCGTCGTGCCGTCCCGCGGAGTCGAACCGCGAACCTCCGCCTGCTGAGGGCGGCGCCTCTGCCAGTTGGGCCAGTTAGGACGGCGTGTGCGCCCCGTGGCAGGAGTCGAACCTGCACCGTGCGGCTTCGTAGGCCGTTGCCCTTTCCGTTGGGCGACACGGGGTGGTGCGGGTGGGGAGCCGAGAGCTCCCCACCCGCGGGTGGTTCAGAACGGCCAGTCGGCGTCGCGGCCGCTCTCGAGGAGCGGGATCGCGGCGAACGCCTGGTCGGTCAGACCACCGAAGGTGTACCGGTTGCCGGCACCGGACGGGCCGTGCCCGAACCGGTAGCCGGCGAGGTTGAACGTGTAGACCGGCACGTGCGCCGGCACCTGTGCGGTCGGGTCCGCACCCGCCGAGCCCGCCCACGCC
>JBHEMB010000415.1:0-7633 GCA_046262855.1 Mycobacteriales bacterium
TCCTTCGCGCAACGCGCAAGCGCCGCCGCGATCTTCTGCTCCACGCTGACTTCCTCACTCGCCATGCCCCGAAGGATCAGGCGGCTCAGGTGTCAACGATGTCCCGAGACATGCTGTAAACGATGTGACGCAGTCAGCACAAGCGTGACTCTGATGTGCATTCTATGACGCAAGGAGGGTGGCGTCAGGGGGGGTCGAAGGTGACGCCTGCGACGAGCACGAGCGGGACGGCTCCGACCCAGTCGGCTCCGAGACGGTAGGTCCCGCGGCGGCCGACGAACGGGCGCAGCGCGTTGTGCACGGTCGAGACCCTGTGCTGCGGGTTCACGATCCGGACGGTCACGTCTCCGGCCGCCTGCGACGCCGCGTCGACCATGCCGACCACCCAGCTGTGCCTCGCCGTCAGCGTGACGCCCGTGCCCTGACCGGCACCGGGCCCGACCGCCGATACCTGCGTCCCGCCACGGAACGCCGACTGGTCCAGGTCGAACACGGTGGTGGGCACCGAGGCGGGCAGGCAGGACACCGGTGCGCCGAACGCTGCGTCCGCAGACCAGCCAGGGTTCGGGAGGGCGGGGTCGCCGTCGCTACCCATGGCCACCAGCAGGTACGAGCCGGGACCGAGGAAGTCGGGGACGAAGCCAGCCGAGTGCTTGAAGGGCAGGCCCGGACCCACGATGTCCGCGCGCACGTCCGCGCCACCCGCGGAGAGCGCCAGCCGCCGAGGTGACGAGCCAAGCTGGAGCTCGCGGTGCGCGATCAGGGCGCCGTCCCGCAACCGCACGAGCGCGACCTCGGTCGCGAGATGCCAGCTGTTGCGGCCACCGGCGAGTGACGGGTCGGTGGGGGAGAGCGCGGACGAGGTCGTGATCCGCATCGCCAGCGACGGCGCCCCGTGCGGAAGGTCGAGGCGTACGACGGAAGCGGACCCGGCAGGACCGGCCAGCGTGCAGGAGCGGACCGGGTCGGCCTGCGCGCTGGGGACCAGCGACGTGCCGGCCAGGCACAGGGCTGAAGCCAGCAGCCGACGCCGGTTCACTGGACCGGCAAAGACGGCTGGTAGGCGATGACGAAGCCGTCTGGCATCGACGGCAGGCCGGCAGAGGTGAGGCCCACCCCGACGCTGACGTACACCGTTCCGCGGGCCACAGTGGTCCCGCCCCACGACAGCGGCGGGTTCGTCGTCGCGGCCGGGTCCGAGCCGAGCTGCAGCGGCCGGTGCAGCACCGGGGTGCCGGTGGAGGCCAGGTAGCCGTCCAGGAAGCCCTTGAGGTCGACGACGTAGATGATGCCGTTGGCCAGCGTGACCGGCGGGCCCCAGTGCACGCCGTCGGCGACCGGGCTCACCCACCGCGGCGTCCCGCTGCGGGACAGCGCGTAGAGGTAGCCGCCGATCGTGTGCGAGCCGAAGATGGTCGTGCCGTCCGTCGCCCCCGAGCCGACCATCCCGCCGACCGGGGAGCTGACGCCGAGCCGCACCTTTCGCACCCCGCGCATCGTGCGTGCGTCGATGTAGTGGACGACACCGGACTTCTGGCCGACGACGACGAGGGTGCCTCCGCCGTCCTCCCGGACGAGGTTCGGCGTCGCACCGAAGTCGAGATCCAGCCGCAGGCACTCGACACCGAGCACTGTCGAGGCCGGGGTCTGGTCCACCTGGGTGCAGGGCACGACGTTGGCGCCCTGCTCTGCCACGGACTCGATGTCGCCCTTGTAGGAGCCGACGATCTGACCGAACGTCCTGCGGTGCCGGTCGAGGTCCAGCTTGAGGACGGCATTGGTGTTGCGATGCTCGGAGTCGTAGTTGAACGGGTTGCCCGTGCCCTCGTAGCCGTAGCCCGTCCGGGGGTCGATGGTCACGGTGCCCCACTGCGCTCCGCCGGCGTAGCCCTTGCCCCAGTCCCGGGCGGGGATGCTCCAGAGCTTGCGGATGATCTCGCCGGGCCGGTAGGTCCGCCGGCCGGTCGCCACCGCTGCACTAGGCGGTCGGAACGCGGGTGCGCTGACCCGCGCGGCGGCGACCAGCACCGTGCTGCCCTGGAAGGCGGTCCGATCCGAGGAGCTGCCCTCCGCTGCGGTTCCGGAGACGCCGACCCAGACCATCCCGTCGTACACGACGGGACTGCTCACGGCGTCGGAGCCGAACTGGTTGTCGACGACGGTGCGCCAGAGGACGCGACCGGTGCGCTGGTCCAGGGCGTACAGCGTCGGGCTCCCGATGATGGAGACGAAGGCGTAGACGATCCCGTGGTCGACGGCGAGGGTGGAGTAGACGCCGCCGCCCACCCGGGTCGCCCACACCGGGTCGCCGGTGTCGGCGTTGAGGGCGAACACCCAGCCGGGCCGGTGCGACCCGTCGGCGTTGTTGCCGGTGCTGGAGCCGACGAAGACGCAGCCGTCCTTCTCCACCGGGTAGCCGGTGATCTCGTTGTGCTGCTCGTGAGTGACGCGGTTGGCGTCGAAGGTCCAGACCGGTGCGAGGGTGGCTGCGGCTCCGTCGGTCAGCCCGTGCTCCGCCGGTTGGTCGCGATCCGACTGGACGTTCCTGCCGAACATCGGCCACTCGCCCAACTGCTCCTGCCTGGGGCCGCAGTGGACAGTCAGTGCCTGGGCGCTCGGCACGAGGAGCGCGCCGAGGACCAGTGCCGCGGCAAGCAGAGCGAGGCGCGTGCCTCGATGGCCGCGCAGGCGGGACACGTCACCAAGCCGTCGTGGGATCCACGAGGCGGTTGCGGGCGATCATCTCGTAACTCGCGCGGGCCGAGCAGAGCGAGCCGTGCGGGTGCGAGCTCGCGGTGTCCCGCTCCCAGAGGAAGTAGTGGTTGCGCAGATCGCTGACCTTGCTCAGCTCGTGGAAGAAGCGCTTGAAGGGCACGTCTCCCTGGCCGACGTCGCAGATGCCGTCCTGCAGCGGGAAGGTGCTCGCCAGTGGGTTGTTCGCCAGCTGCAGGTGCTGCCCACCGACGTCCTGCTTCACGGCCTGCTTGCCGTCCTTGACGTGGAAGAGCGGGAAGCGCTTGGGGTTCTTGAGGACCCACTGGAGCGGGTCGGCGAGGGCACCACCGGCGTCGAGGTAGCCCTGGAAGAAGTAGGCCCAGTAGATGTCCATCTCCCAGAACACGTACCGCGGGTCGGTGTTGGCGAGCAGGACGTCGATGACGTGCTTGGTCGGGTCGTCGGCGACCCGGACGTACTCGGGCCCGTGCATGTGGATGTAGAAGCCCTTGAGGCCGGCTTTCACGCACTTCTCGCCGTACGCGTTCAGCTCGTCAGCCGTCTGCTTCCAACCATCGGTGTGCGCGCCGTGGATGTCGGTGAGCACGGAGATGCCGGTGTACTTCTGCCCGACCTGCAGGGCGCCGTCCAGCGAGCCCGCGTCCATCGAGCCGTGGTTGCCGATCGCCTTCAGGCCGTGGTCGGCGAGGATCCGCTTGATGACCTTGGGGGAGTAGTTGTCCTTGTTGGCCCAGCCGGCGAACTCGACGTACTTGTAGCCGATCTGCGACAGGGCGGCGAACAGCTTCGGGAACCCGATGGCACGCGCCTGGTCGGACACCGAGTAGAGCTGGGCGCCGATGTTCGCCGCCGGGAGGTCGGCGGACCTCGCCCCGCTCTTGGGACGTGAGGTGGCCGCCTCAGCGCCCCCGGCGCCCAACGCGAGGGTCGCGGCCGCACCTCCGGCGAGCAGCGAGCGGCGGCTGACAGACGGGGTGTCGATCACGGGATGTCCTTCGGCTGGGTTGTGCACGTCCTGGTGAGTTCGCCGTCCGACGCGGGCGACCTCTTGGCGAAAACGAGAAGCCTCACGAGGCGGCCTCCAGGCACGCCATCGACTTGGCCAGGCCCGGGTAGCTGCGCGCGTCCCATCCCGTGAGCCGCTGCCAGCGGTCCAACCGGTAGATGACGGTGTTGGGATGGACGTGCAGGGCGCGGGCGGCGGCCACGACCGACAGCCCGTTGGCGGCGAAGGCGCGGACGGCGTCGGCGAGGTGCGCACTGCGGGCCGCGACCTGCTCGCCCTGCGCGCAGGTGTCGGCCAACCGGTCGCGAGCCGCGAGCAGGGTGGCGGCCACCCAGTCGTCACCGAAGCTGGCGTCCACCCCTCGTCGGTCCGCCAGCTCGTGGGCCTGCAAGGCGTCCACGCAGCTGGCCTGGGCTCCGGCCCAGGCGACGCGCGCCAGGCCTAGCCCGATCGGGCCGGCGGCGGCGCCGAGTCGCGCGCGCAGGGTCGCCGGGTCCGCGACCTGGGCGAGCAGGATGGTGCGGCCGTCCAGCTGTGCGCACTCCGCCCAGCTGTCGGTCCAGCGCGGGTCGGCGGCGCCCGGGAGGACCGCCGCGCAGAAAGTGCCGTTCGGGTCGGCCCCGCGGCGCTCCGCAAGAGCCAGCTGCACGGGGTCGGGCTCGCCACGCAGCAGGCCCGGTAGCACGCGCGGCGGGGCATCGGCGACGCTCACCACAGCCCCATTTGCCACAGTTCCTGAACATAGAAGCCCTAGTAACACCCTGTCAACGCAGAAGACGCACTAAAAACAGCAGACTTTCACCGTGTACCGGACTAAGTGGACCATGCGTGGTCCCGCGCTCGGAGCAGGACGGTCAGACCCGGCAGACCGCGTCGGGGTCTGCGAGCAGAGCGGCCATCGACGTGCCCTTGCCCAGGGCGGGCGCCGGGTGGCCTCCCGTCGCACCGGCGATCACCTGACGCACCTGCCGACGCACCGCCGGGTCGGGGATGCTGCGCTCGAGCGCAGCAGTCAGGCCGGCGGTGGGAGCGTCGCCCTGCCCGGGCCGGACGACCTCGAAGGTGGTCATCATGCCGTGGTCCTCGTGCTGGAGCATGTGGCAGTGCAGCATGAACCGGTCGAGGTGGTCGGTGAACTTGCCGGCGATGACGACGACCTCGCCGGGGTCGAGCCGGAAGGTCTCCTTCAGTGCGTCCTCGCCGACCGGCGGTGGTGCGCCGTTGCGGCTGATGACCTTCCAGTCGATGTCGTGGATGTGGATGTAGTGCGACGTCGCTCTCGGCGTCGTGTTCACCAGCATCCAGGTTTCGATGCTGCCCAGCTCGGGCTTGGCGTCCACACGCATGTGGTCGAAGGTCTGGCCGTTGATGGTCCATGCCGTGCGGCCCTGCGGGTCCACGCCGACGCCGAACGCCCAGACCCGGTGCGGCTGGCTGCCGGCCTGGCGCACCCAGGCGGGCAGTGGTCGAAGTGAGGCGGGGACCTTCGCGGTGTCCCGGACGCGCTGCCTGCCGACGCGGAACTCGATCAGGTCACCGATGCCGGGACCAGTAGCCGGGATCGGCGACGCGGCGGCGGTCTGCGGCCCGGTGCGCAGCACGACGCGGCGCCCTTCGCGTCCGCGGAAGTCGATGACGACCTCTACGCGCTCAGCCGGTCCGAAGAGGATCTCCTTGCGTACCAGGGGCTTGGGGATGAGTCCGCTCTCCGTGGCGATCTGCGTCATGGTGCCGCCGTCGGAGAGGCTGAGGTTGTACGGGCGGAACGGTGAGGTGTTGAGCAGCCGGAGCCGGTACTTGCGTGGCTGGACGTCGAGGTACGGCCGCTCGATGCCGTTGACGAGGAAGCGGGTGCCGAACAGGTCGTCGTCAGGGGCGTAGCCCGGGCCCGCTCCTGGGGCCACGGCGTCGCCGTACTGGACGAAGCCCTCGGTGAGCTGGTTGGAGCTGTCGAAGCTGCGCTCGGTGACCATCAGCGGTACGTCGAACGTTCCCTTGGGAAGCGGCAGGGCACGGTCGACCTTGTCGTCGAGGATGACCATGCCGGCGAGGCCGTGCCAGACGTTGCGGGTGGTCCGGTGATGGCTGTGGTCGTGGTACCACTGGAACGCCGCCCGCTCGGGCTGGCCGTCCTCCCTCAGGCCGTAGATGTAGGTGCGCTGGCGGCCGGGCTGGATGACGTTGCGCGCGGGCTGGCCGTCCTCGGCCGAGGCCGAGTGCCCGCCGTGGTGGTGGATGGTGAGCGAGCCCACGGAGGCTGGCAGCCGGTGCTTCACCGTGACCCGGAAGGGCCGGCCGCTGGGACGCCGGATGAGCGGACCGGGGAACGAGCCGTTGAAGGTCCACATCCTGGTGGGCACGCCGGGCAGCACCTGGACCAGCGCCTCCCGGGCCACCAGCGTCACGTGGTCGCCGGTGAGGACCGGCGGCATCCGCAGCCGGGTGAGGAAGGGGCCTGCCCCGGTGTCTGCTTCCACCGAGCTCGCGGCACTCCAGAGGCCGGCGGTGCCGCCCGCGAGACCGAGTCGCAGACCCCAGACGCCGAGCAGTCCGGCGCCGGCCCGCTTCAGGAGGCTTCGTCGCGAGATGTCTGACATGGCGCTGGGCTCAGCCTGCGGCCATGACGAGCTGACGCGTCGCGCTGCCCGGCTTGACGTGCGCCATGGAGCTCTCCTCGGATGGGCCTGTTCTCGAGCATTCGCGCTGGCCGCGCGTCGTCCTGCTGCTCAAAGCGACAAACGTTTCAGCGGAGGCCCGGAGCCCGCCGCTTCCATCGCCAACTTTAACAACTCGTGCTGGTTCTGCAACACTTTCGCCTAAAATAAGCCAAAGAGGAGGGAGGTTCCGGGATCGCGTGCGATCTTCGTGGTAGAACAGCCGGGTGGCCTCCTCTCGATCCGCGCGACCCGCCGCCGCTGCGCCCGCGCAGCGCAGCGCCGCAGCCGCTCCCGTGGCGGCGGCCCGGGTCACGCCCGGGTCCCTGCTGCGGCTGATCCGCACCGGCGCCGCCCGGTCCCGCGCCGACCTGGTGTCGCTCACGGGTGCCCCGCGCTCCACGGTCTCGGCCCGGGTCGAGCAGCTGCTCGCCAGCAAGCTGGTCTACGAGGGCGGCAGCGGCGACTCCCGAGGGGGCCGGCCGCCGACGCTGCTCGCGTTCAACAGCAGGGCGGGTCACGTCCTCGCGGTGGACCTCGGCGCTACGAGCGTCAAGGTCGCCCTGACCGACCTGTCCGGTGAGTTCCTGGCGTCCGACAGCCAGGAGCTCGAGATCTCCGAGGGTCCCGAGCCTGTTCTCGCCGTCGTCAACGCCCTGGCCGACCGGCTGCTCGAGCAGCTCGGGTCGACGCCTGCCGACGTGAGCGCGGTCGGCGTCGGCGTCCCCGGGCCGGTCGAGTTCGCCACCGGCCGGCTGGTGCACCCGCCACTCATGTCGGGCTGGCACGACTTCCCGGTCCCGTCGGCCTTCGAGCGCTTCCACTGCCCGGTGTACGTCGACAACGACGTCAACGTGATGGCTGCGGGTGAGCTCGGTACCGGCGGCAGCGACGAGAACTTCCTGGTCGTGAAGATCGGTACCGGCATCGGCTGCGGCATCGTGGTCCACGGCCAGATCTACCGGGGTACCCAGGGCTGCGCCGGCGACATCGGGCACATCTACGTGCCCTCGGAAGAGACCGTCATCTGCCGCTGCGGCAACGAGAACTGCCTGGAAGCGCTGGCGGGCGGTGCGGCGCTCGCCCGGCTCGCCCGGGCGAGGGGCCTGGACGTGCACACCGTCAAGGACGTCGTGCGTCTCGCGCTGCTCGGGGAGCCGGCGGCCCTCGAGCTGGTCCGCAACGCCGGCCGCCAGATCGGTGGGGTGCTCGCCAGCCTGGTCAACATCTTCAACCC
>JBHEMB010000416.1:0-7731 GCA_046262855.1 Mycobacteriales bacterium
GTGCTGCTGAGCGTGTACCTCTGGCCGTCCGCCGTGATGGCGTGCCCGGTGGCGGGGTCGTAGTCCGCCGTCGTCGTGGTCAGCCCGCTGGTGAGGTCGTCCCACAGCGTGCGCTGCGACGACGGCTGGTTGACGGCCTGGCTGCGATCGGCGGGGAACGGCTTCAGGCCCTCTGCCCGCGGCGCGTGGTCGGCGCCGCGCACCGTCGTACCGCTCGTCGTGGAGCAGTGCGCGTTCATGTTGGCGGTCTTCACGGAGGTGTCGCTGGGGTCGCGCTCCTTGGTGCGGTAGCCGGGATCGTCACCCGGGCAGACCCCCGGGCTGTTCGCGCTGACGAACCCGAAGTGCGCGGTGCCGTCGCCCGGCGTGACGGTGAAGCCCCCGGCCACGACGTTCGGGTAGGTCACGATGATCTGCCGGATCGCCGGGATGCGGACCGCCTGCACGTGCGCGACGAACGCCAGGTTGCTCAGCAGCGGCGCCAGGTTCGCCTGGTTGGTCTGCAGGAACGTCGTCGCGGTCCGGGCCGCGTCCGTGCCGGTGCGGAACAGCTTGCGGAAGTCGGGATCGCTGGCGCGCAGCTGGGTCGTCAGCTGCGCCAGGTCGGCGTTGTAGCTCTTGAACTCGCTCGCCGTCCGCCGCTGGGTCTCGAGGACCGGCAGGCTGTCCCGGATGAGCTTCTGGGTCTGCGGCAGGTACTGCGTCGCCGTCGTCGTCAGCTGGTCGCTCGCGTCGATCAGCCGCTGGAGATCGTCCCCGGTGCCCGTGAACGCGGTGCCGAGCTCGTCGAGGACGGTGGTGACGTCCTCGACGTTCACGCTGCGGACCAGGTCGTCCAGGTTGACGACGAGCTGGGTCGGCGGGATGGGGATCGCCGTCATGCTCCGCGGGATGGTGGCGTTCTTGGCGAGGTACGGCGCGCCGCGGCGCTCCGGTTGCAGGTCGACGTACTGCTCGCCGATCGCGGAGCGGTTGCCGACCACTGCCTTCACCGGCGTGGGGATCTTGGTGCCGGGCTTGAGCCGGAGCTTGAGGGTGACGCCGCTGCTGCCCTCGTCGAGCACCAGCTTCTCGACCTTGCCCACGGGTACGCCGCGGTAGGTGACCTCGGCGCCCTGGAAGATGCCGCCGGAGTCGCTGAAGTCGGCGCTGACGAGGTAACCGGGGTCGTAGCCCGGTGCGAACTTGCCCAGGCCCGCATAGCGGCCGCCGGCGAACAGGATGCCCAGCACGGCGATGAGCCCGAACACGGCGAGCTGGATGCGCACCCGGCGACTGATCATGCGAAGCCTCCGAAGAGCAGGAGCTCCAGGCTCGTCTGCCGGCCGTCAGCCATCCGATGGGTGAGGTCGACCACGCTCTTCGGCACCGTCCCTGGTTTGGCTTCCGGGAGCTTCGGGACGACCGGCAGGCCGCCCTTGGTTGCCGGTGCGGATGCAGGGGGGTGGATCCCGGTCAGGTTGCCGATGGTCGACACGAGGTCGGCATCGATGGAGATGAACAGGTTCGCGTAGTCACCTCGGATGCCGCCTTGGATCGGCTTCCCGTTGAACGTCGAAGGTCCGATCGTCTTCGGGAAGGGGTACGTCGTGAGCAGTTCGAGGGCGTTCGGCAGGTCGTTGCCGGCGGCGGCCAGCTGGGTCAGGACCGGCTGCAGCGAGCGGAGGTCGGCGACGGTGTTGTCGTGAGTGCCCTGGATGACGCGGACGGCGACGGTCCCCAGGTTGTTCAGGCCGGTCAGCATCTTGGTGAGCTGAGCGCGTTCGTCGGCGAGCACGGCCGTGCCCTTGGGCAGGTCGCGCAAGGCGACGTCGAGCGTCTGCTTCTGCGCCGCCAGCTTGCTGGTCAGCCGGTCAAGACCGTCCAGCGCCGCGGTGATCTGGGTCTTCTGGGCGTCCAGCCCCTTCACGAACCCGGTGAGCTGGGTGAGGAAGTCGCGGACCTGCGCCTCGCGGCCGTGCAGGGCCTTGGTCAGCTCGCTGTTGATCACGTTCAGCTGCTCGAGGCTGCCGCCGTTGAGGACGAGCGACAGCGCGCCCAGGACCTCCTCGATGTCGGCGTTCTCCGCCGTCCGACCCGTGGCCGACTGCCCGTCGAGCGGCTTGCCGTCGACGGTGATCGTCTCGCCGCTGCGGAACGCTCCTTGCCAGGCCCCCTTGTCAGCGGGCGGTTCCAGGCTGACGAACTTCTCGCCGAGCAGCGAGGTCTGCCGCAGCCGCGCGTCGGTGTTGGCCGGGAGCTTGACGTCCTTCTTCACGTTGCACGTCACGACGGCGTAGTAGCCGTGGGCGTCGTGCTTCAGGCTGATCTTGGACACGGACCCGACGGTGACGTCGTTGACCTTGACGGCTGACTGCGGCACCAGGTCCAGGACGTCCGTGAACTCGACCTTCACGACAAAGGGACCGCTCGCACCGCCGGGCAGCCGCACGCTGCTGGCGCCCTTGAACTGGCAGCCGGTCAGTGCCACGGCGGCGAGCAGCATCGTGGCCGGGACCCGGATCGCTTTCATGAGGACGCCTCGAGGATGCCGCCGAGCGTCAGATCCCTGAAGCTCGGCGCGATCGAGGGCGTGGCCTTCGACGGCGGAGGGAGGCCGAGGTTGTTGCGGCAGTCCGCTGCGCTCCCGGGCTGCACGATCGCGAGCAGGTTGCACAGCGCCGCCGTCGGGCCACCCGCTGAGCCGCTGTTGTCGCGGGTGTCGAGAGTGCCGGACGCCGGGTTGTAGGCGAGCTGCAGGTTCGACAGCGCCGTCGGCGCCGTGTCCAGGAACTCGCGCAGCGCCGCCTTCTCCTTCACCAGCACCTGGGTGACCGTCTTGAGGTTGGCGATGTTGGCCGTCAGGTTCGAGGAGTTCTCCTTCACGAACGAGGCCACCTCGCCGAGTGCCGATGCCAAGGTCTTGATGGCCGTGGCGAGGTCGGTTCGTTCACCGTTGAGCTGATCGGCGACCACCGCAAGGTCCTGGTCGAACTGCGCAACGATGCTGTCGTTCTGCGCGATCGTGGTCGTGAATGCCTGCAGGTTCGCGATCGTGGTGAACAGGTCGCTGCGCGAGTCCGACAGTGTCTTCACCGCCTTGGACAGCCCGACCAGGGTGCTGTTGAGCGCCCTGCCGTTGCCCCGCAGGTTGTCGGCCCCGACCTTGAGCAGGTCGGACAGGGCGCCGCTCTTGTTGGCTCCGTGCGGGCCGAGCGCCTGGTTGAGGGTGTCGATGTTCTGGTAGATCTCGTCGAGCTCGATCGGCTCCGCAGTGCGCTGGCTGCCCAGCGAGAGCTCGGCCCCGTCGGGCAGCGTCGGCCCGGAGGAGTAGACCGGCGTCAGCTGCACGTAGCGGTCGCTGACGATGGACGGTGCGAGGATGACGGCCTTCGCATCGGCGGGGATCTTGTACGACGCGTCGTAGACCATGTCGATCTTGACCCGGTCGCCCTCGGGCGTGATCTTCGTGACCTCACCGATGCGCACGCCGAGGACCCGGACGTCGCTGTGCTTGTAGACGCCGATGGCCCGCTTGAACTCGGCGGAGAAGTGCTTCTCGTCGCCTCCCCCGAAGACCCCGCAGCCGGCCGCCATGGAGGACAGGCCCATGAGCGCGGTGAGGGCGAGCAGGCGGCGGCGGGGAGTGCTCATGAGCCGTTCCCGAAGGTGCCGGGGCCGAAGCCGGAGGGGTTGGAGATGTTGTAGACGTAGGTGTCGAACCAGCGCCCGTTGCCCAGGTTGTTGGCGAACAGCCGCACGAACGGTGCCAGCCGCTGCACGCTCAGGTCGAGGTTCCTCTCGTTGGCCCGCAGCATGTCCGTGACCACCTTCAGGTCGGCCAGCGCAGGCGCCAGGGTCGCGCGGTTCTCCCGCACCAACCCGATGAGCTGCTCGGAGAGCTCGGTCGTGGTGGTGAGCAGCGTGTGGATGGCCGCTCGGCGGGCCTTGACCTCCTGCAGCAGCAGGTCGCTGTCCTTGAGGAACGCGATCAGGTCGTCGTCGCGATCGGCCAGCACCTGCGTCACGCCAGCCGCCCTGTCGAGCAGCGCACGCAGCTTGGCGTCGCGCGAGGCGATGGTCTGCGACAGCCGGCTCAGCCCGTTGAGAGAGGCCTTGACCTCGGCCGGTGAGCCGCGGAAGTCGTCGGCCAGTGTGGTGAAGGACTTCGCCAGCAGCGCGGTGTCGATCGGGCCCACGGTCTTCGCCAGCTGCTGGAACGCCGGCGACACATCGAACGGCGCCCGGGTGCGCGACAGCGGGATCGGCTTCGACAGCGTCTCGTCACCGTCGGGTTCGAGCATCACGAACTTGCGTCCGAGGACCGTCTTGATCTTGATGTCCGCGCTGGTCAGCGATCCGAGGCGAACGTCCTTGATGAGCATCTTGACGAGGACGCAACCGGCCTGCGTGCCGTCTGGGTAGCGGCAGCTGTGCTTGAACGAGATGCCCGTGACCTTGCCGACCTTGACGCCGGCGACCCGGACCTCGTCCATCTTCTGCAGGCCGGCGCCCTCCGTGAACTCCGCCTGGTAGGTCTTGCCGCCGCCGATCAGTGGCAGCGAGTCGGTCTTGAAGGCTCCGACGAGCAGCAGCAACAGTGCCAGCAGGCCGACGGCACCGATGACGGTCTTGTTCTGCTCCCTGAACGGCGTCATATCCGGCACCTCGCTGCCGAGTTGACGACCGACGAGACCACCGTCTGCCCGCCGTTGCCGTCGGGCGTCGTGATCGCGAGCCCGCACAGGTAGAAGTTGAACCAGCCGCCGTACGTGGCCGTGCTGATGATCCGGTTGAGCTTGTCGGGCAGTCGGTCGATGACGCCCTTCACCGTCGCGTTGTTGGTCTTCAGCGTGTGCGCCAGCGTCTGCAGCTGCTTGACGTCGTTCTTCACGCTCGGCCGGATGTCTGCCAGCAAGCCGGCCGTGGCGTCGGTGAGCCGGCCGATGCCGGCGATGGAGGACCCGATCTCCGTGCGGTCGGCGGCGAAGCCCTCCGCCAAGCGGCGCAGCTGCAGGATCAGGTCGTTGAGGTCGCCGTCCCGCTTGTCCAGGACGTCGAGCACTGACGTGAGGTTGTCGACGACCCGGCCGATCACGGCGTCCTTGTCCGCCAGCGTCGTGGTCAACGACGCGGTGTGGGCGAGCAGCTCGTCCACGGTGCTGCCCTCGCCCTGCAGGGTCTGCACGATCTCGTAGGAGACGGCGTTGACGGTCTTCGGGTCGAGCGCCTGGAACAGCGGCTTGAAGCCGTTGAACAGCACCGTCAGGTCCAGCGCCGGCGACGTGCGCACGGAGTGGTCGGGGCGGGTGTCGCAGATCAGCTTGCTCGGGTCCTCCGCAGTGCCGCTGCCGACGCCTTGGGTGACCGCGACGTAGCGCTCCCCCACCAGGTTGCGGTAGCGGATGTGCAGGTCGTCGCTGTCGGTGATCTTCTGGCCATTGTCGAGCTGGAGGCTCACCTCGGCGAGCCGGTCGGCCTTGCCGCAGGCGCCGGCCTTGGCCAGTGCGACCTTCTTCACCTTGCCGACCCGCACACCGGCGATGCGCACCTCGTTGCCGGGCAGCAGCCCGGTGACGTCGGTGAAAGCGACATTGTACGTCGTGGTGCTGCCGCCGCCGAAGTTGCCGATGGTGGCAGCCAGCACGAAGGTCATCAGCGAGGTGACCACCATGAAGATGATCAGCTTGATGCCGGCCGAAGTGGTCTTCATGCGAGCCCCACCGTGCCCCCCTGGGCGATCGGGCCGAGCAGTAGGCCGGCGATGTCGGGCACCTGGTCGACGGCGACGCCGAGCAGCGGCGCGGTGACCGCGTCGAGCGCGGCGCTGGTGGGCGAGGGCTGCGGACCGCTGCGGTAGCCGTCGTCGAAGTACGCCTCGGCGGCCGGGACCTTGGGCCGCGGCAGCCCGTTGCAGTACGGCGGGCGGTCGTCCTTGTACTCCGGCTCGTCGCCGGGCCGGTACCCGTTGTTGTTGTTCGTCGCCTCAACCGTGATGTGCAGGCCGCCCTGCAGGCCGCCGAAAGAGCCCTCGACGATCGGCTCGTACCTGGCCAGACCGGCTGCCAGGCAAGGGAACTCGGCGGAGTACCGCGCGTAGAGAGCCAGCGGTGCCCGGGAGGAGGCGGCCAGCCGCACGAAGGACTGCTCGTTCTGCTTGACGATCGCTTCCGCCGTACCGGCGAAGGAGGTGGTGCTCCGCAGGAACGTGTCCAGGGCAGCCTTCTCCTCGACCAGGTTGCGGCTGCTCGCCGAGAGGTTGTCGAGCACGGTCAGCAGGTTCGCGGTCGCATCGGCGGTTTTGTTGGCGAAGTCGGCCAGCCCCGCCATGTCCTGCTGCAGCGTCGGGAGGTCGGGGTTGAGCTGGCGGAAGTACGTCGCGGTGCGGACCAGGTTCTGGCCCAGCTGGTCGCCCCGCCCGCGCAGCGCGGCCGACAGCGCGTTGAGCGCCGTCGACAGGTCCTGCGGCTTGAGCGCCTTGAGCAGCGGCAGCAGGTCGTTGAGCGCCGTCTCGGTCTCGCGCGCCGTGGTCGAGTGGTCCTGCGCGATGGTGCCGCCGTGTCGCAGGTTCTCACCGGACGGCGTGGCCGGGTCGAACAGCACGACCTGCTTCTCGCCGAACAGCGTCTTGGGCAGCAGCTGCGCAGTGGCCTGCTTGTCGATCTTGCCCGCGTCCGACGGCTTCAGCGCGAGCTCGATGATCGCGCCCGAACCGGTGCTGCTCACCTTGCGGACCTCGCCGACAACGAGGCCCCGGATCTTCACGTCCGAGTGGGCGGCGAGCTGGTTGCCGATGCGGTCGGTCAGCAGCTTCACCGTGACGGTCGGGGTGAACGCCTTCTGGTACATCAGCACGGTCAGGTAGACGAGCAGGCCGATGACGACGACGAACGCGACGCCGGAGACCCGCCGCGTGATGACGGCGGACCCGGTGGCTGGGGGTGCGGACACAGCTATCCCGCGATCTTCACCGTCGTCGTCGCGCCCCAGATGGCGAGCGACAGGAAGAAGTCGACCAGGTTGACCGCGACGATCGCGGTGCGGACGGCTCGGCCCACGGCCACACCGACCCCCGCAGGACCGCCGCTCGCGTAGTACCCGTAGTAGCAGTGGATGAGGATGATGATGACAGCGAAGATCAGCACTTTGACGAAGCTGTAGATCACATCGATCGGCGGCAGGTACTGATGGAAGTACTGGTCGTAGGTGCCCGTCGACTGGCCGTAGAAGCCGGTCGTGATCGTCCGGGCGGCGAAGTACGACGACAGCAGCCCGACGACGTAGAGCGGGACGACCGCGATGAAGCCGGCGATCATGCGGGTCGTCACGAGGAACGGCAGGGAGGGGATGCCCATGACTTCGAGCGCGTCGACCTCCTCGGAGATCCGCATCGCGCCCAGCTGGGCGGTGAAGCCGCAGCCCACGGTCGCCGCGAGCGCGAGTCCGGCGACAAGCGGGGCGATTTCGCGGGTGTTGAGGTAGGCGGAGACGAAGCCGGTGAGCGCGCCCGTGCCGAGCTGGTTGAGCGAGGAGTAGCCCTGCAGGCCGACCTGGCTGCCGGTGAAGAAGGCGAGGAACGCGATGACGCCGACCGTCCCGCCGATGACGGCGAGGGCGCCGTTGCCCAGCGACACCTCGGCCAGCAGGCGCAGCACCTCCTTCTTGTACCGCCGGATGGTCCTCGGGCTCCAGGCGAGGGAGCGCACGTAGAAGCGCATCTGCTCGCCGAGGCTGTCGAGTGCCTCCATGGGG
>JBHEMB010000417.1:0-3563 GCA_046262855.1 Mycobacteriales bacterium
GTCCGCGGTCGCTGTCTCGGTCGAGTCGATGGACACCATCGCCGACCGGGTCGACAGCATCGCGACCCGAGCCCTCGGGCTCGGCGAGAAGAGCCAGGAGATCGGCCGGATCCTCGATGTGATCGACGACCTCGCCGACCAGACCAACCTGCTGGCCCTGAACGCCGCTATCGAGGCGGCCAGAGCGGGCGAGCACGGTCGCGGGTTCGCCGTCGTGGCCTCCGAGGTCCGCAAGCTGGCCGAGCGGGCCCAGGAGTCGACCGGGCAGATCCAGGCGATCGTCGGGGAGATCCAAGCCGAGACCAACGCCACCATCATCGCGTCCGAGGAGGGCGCGAAGGAGGTCAAGCAGGGCAACGAGCTCGTCCGCGGTGTGGTCGACGCCTTGGAGCGGATCTCGGGCATGGTCGACGAGACCACCACGGCCGCCAAGGAGATCTCGATCGCGACGCAGCAGCAGCGCTCTGCGTCGGACCAGGTGGTGTCGGCGATGACCCAGGTCAGCGACGTCTCCCGGCAGTACGCCGTGGGCTCCCGGCAGTCCGCTGCCGCCGCGGCCCAGCTGAACGAGCTCGCTGCCGAGCTCCGCGCGTCGATCGCCCAGTTCAGCGCCTGAGGAACCTGGCCTCGGGGCTACAGCGGCCCGACATAACTACCGAGGAACTGTCGAGACCGACCAGGGGGTGTTTCGTGTCGTTTGACGAAGTACGGCGCCGGAACACCGGTGCCGCTGCGTTTGCGCACTGGCTCGCGGTGGTGGGTGTGCTCACCCGGGTACTGCTCGACGGGAACGACGGCAGCACGTTGTTGCTCAGCTGCCTCGGCGGCTATGCGGTGATCGCTGTGTGGCTCACGTTGGCCCCCGCGCTCGAGTCGGCGATCGAGGGGTTGCGGCACCACCCCATCGGCCACTGGCAAGTCGTGTGCGGGGTGGGGACGGTGATCGCCCTGGCCAGCGCCGCCGCGGGCTGGGACAGCGGTGCCCCGACGTGGTTGCTGCTCCTGCCTCCCGCGCTGCTGGCGGGGCTCTGCTACGTCGGGTGGGTCCGCGTCGTCGCGGCCCTCGTCGTGATAGGAGGCCTGGTCGGTGCTGCCGCGTTGTCCGGGCCGCTCGACCGCCACGCCCTCGGCCAGGTCTTGACGGCCTCGTGCGGCTACCTGATGGCCGAGGCGACCGTGCGCCAGCTGCTGACCGGCTTGTGGGGCATCCAGCAGACCGCACGCGCTGACCGCCGGGCTCTGCAGGAGCAGGTGAAGCGGCTCTCCGACCAGATGTCCGCCGCGTCGCGGGGTGACCTCACCCAGGCGGTAGCTTCCGAGGAGATGAGCCACGAGGCCCTGTCCACGTTGGGCTCCGCGTTCAACGAGACACTGTCGTCGCTGCGTGGCCTGGTCGGGAAGATCCGGGGTGGCGGGGAGCAGATCGCGGCTTCGGCCGGTGAGCTGCTGGCGTCGGCGGAGGAGCACGCGGCGTCGGCGACGCAGCAGTCCAGCGCGGTGTCGGAGACGACGTCGACGATCGAGGAGCTGGCGGCGACGGCGGCGCAGATCGCGGAGACGTCGGAGGCGGTGGCTCGCTATGCCGCGGAGACGCTCCGGTACGCCGAGGAGGGCCGGTCCGCGGTCGCGGTCTCGGTGGAGTCGATGGACACGATTGCCGATCGGGTCGATGGCATCGCGACGCGGGCGCTGTCGCTGGGGGAGAAGTCCCAGGAGATCGGCCGGATCCTGGATGTGATCGACGACCTGGCGGATCAGACGAACCTGTTGGCGCTGAACGCGGCGATCGAGGCTGCTCGTGCGGGTGAGCACGGCCGTGGCTTCGCGGTGGTGGCGTCGGAGGTCCGCAAGCTGGCGGAGCGGGCGCAGGAGTCGACGGGGCAGATCCAGGCGATCGTGGGGGAGATCCAGGCGGAGACGAACTCGACGATCATCGCGTCCGAGGAGGGCGCGAAGCAGGTCAAGCAGGGCACCCTGTTGGCGCGGGGTGTGGTCGACGCGTTGGAGCGGATCTCGGGGATGGTCGACGAGACCACGACCGCGGCGAAGGAGATCTCGATCGCGACGCAGCAGCAGCGCTCTGCGTCGGACCAGGTGGTGTCGGCGATGACGCAGGTCAGCGACGTGTCCCGGCAGTACGCCGTCGGCTCCCGGCAGTCCGCCGCGGCCGCCGCTCAGCTCAACGAGCTCGCCGCGGGTCTGCGCTCGTCGATCGCGCGGTTCAAGGTCGGCTAGCACCTTCAGGTCGGTGGGTCCTGTGCCGACCTCATGCACATGAGTCAGCCGGGCACATCGGTGCGCACCTCGAGCAGCGGCCGCCTGTCGGTCGTCAACCAGAGCACGTCCCTCATCTTCGCGACGACCTTCGTCATCGGCGTGAGCGTGGACCAGCTCGCTGCCTCGCGGATGAGCACGACGATGTTCTCGGTGCTGATCGGTGTCTCCGTCGCACAGGTCATCGCCTATGGCATCTTCGGCTACTTCTACGTGCGCAACGCCTTCCTCATCAGGAACAGTCAGTTCATCGAGGCCACCGCGCTGTTCTCGTCCATGCCCTACGTCGGGTGGCAGCTCTACGCAACCGGTGACATCACCCGGCCGTACTGGACGATGTTCGCCCTGCCCTGCCTGATGGCCGGTCTTGCGCTGAGCCCCCCCATGGCCATGCTCATGTCCGCCGCGTGTGGCATGTCGCTGCTCGCTGTTGCCGGCATCAACGGCCACGTGGACCAGGAACACGCCGGCTCGCTCGTCTTCGCGGTCCTGCTGCTCATGACCGTGAGCTGGTACTGCACCTCGATCGGGAGCCGGCTGCGCGCCCTCCAGCTACGCGCCGAGCGCGACCAGGCCGAGCTCCAGAGCAGCGTCGACAACATGTCGGAGCACATGCATCGCGCGGCCAACGGCGACCTCGGCGCTGCCGTGATCACGGAGGACGGCAACGAGGCCCTCGTCCGGCTGTCCGGCGCCTACAACGACACCCTGGTGAACCTGCGCGGTCTGGTCGGGAAGATCCGGGGCGGTGGGGAGCAGATCGCCGCCTCGGCCGGTGAGCTGCTCGCGACCGCGGAGGAGCACGCGGCCTCGGCGACGCAGCAGTCGTCCGCCGTCTCCGAGACGACCTCCACGATCGAGGAGCTGGCCGCGACGGCCGCCCAGATCGCCGAGACGTCGGAGGCGGTGGCTCGCTACGCCGCCGAGACCCTCCGGTACGCCGAGCAGGGAAGGTCCGCGGTCGCAGTCTCGGTCGAGTCGATGGACACCATCGCCGACCGGGTCGACAGCATCGCGACCCGGGCCCTCGGGCTCGGCGAGAAGAGCCAGGAGATCGGCCGGATCCTCGACGTGATCGACGACCTCGCTGACCAGACCAACCTGCTGGCCCTGAACGCCGCCATCGAGGCGGCCCGCGCTGGTGAGCACGGTCGCGGCTTCGCCGTCGTTGCCTCCGAGGTGCGCAAGCTCGCCGAGCGCGCCCAGGAGTCGACCGGTCAGATCCAGGCGATCGTCGGTGAGATCCAGGCCGAGACCAACTCGACGATCATCGCGTCGGAGGAGGGGGC
>JBHEMB010000418.1:0-5550 GCA_046262855.1 Mycobacteriales bacterium
TCGTCGACGTGGCCGTACATCATCGTGCTCGTCGTCGGCAGCCCCACCGAGTGCGCGGTCTGCACGACCTCGATCCACTGCGAGGTGGGCAGCTTGCCCTTCGTGAGGATCCAGCGGACCTCGTCGTCGAGGATCTCCGCAGCGGTGCCCGGCAGCGAGTCGACGCCGGCCTCTTTCGCCGCGACCAGGAACTCACGGATCGACACCCCCATCCGGGCAGCGCCGTTGACGACCTCCATCGGGGAGTAGGCATGCAGGTGCAGCTCCGGCGCACCGCGCTTGATGGCCCGGGCGAGGTCGAGGTACGCCGTGCCGGGCAGCTGAGGATCGATGCCGCCCTGCATGCAGATCTCGGTGGCGCCGACGTCCCACGCCTCCCGCGCCCGCTGCTCGACCTCCTCCAATGACAGGGAGTACGCGTCCGCATCGGTGCGGCGCTGGGCGAACGCGCAGAAGCGGCAGCCGGTGTAGCAGACGTTGGTGAAGTTGATGTTGCGGTTCACGACGAAGGTGACGTCGTCCCCGACGGTGTCCCGGCGGACGTCGTCGGCCCAGCGCACGACGGCCTCGAGGTCGTCGCCCTCGGCAGTCAGCAGGGACAGCACGTCCTTCTCGGTGAAGCTCCCCGGCGACTTGGCCATCGCGGCCCGGACGTCGGTGTCCATCCGGCGCGGCGCGGGGACCTCGAGCGCGGCCCAGTCGCCGTACACGTCGTCGAAGTCCGAGCGCCGGTCGTCGGTGCGTCCGGTCGTGTCGACGCTCGCGTGTAGGTCGGTGCGGCCGGTGCTCTGGAGGCCGCCGTCCGGTTCCTGCCAGGGCAGGCCCTTGGGGAGCACGTCGTTGGCGAGCCCCCGCTCGTCGCGCAGCGCCGCGACGTGCTTGGCGAGGCGAGGGTCCAGCCATGGCTCGGAGAGGTACGGCGGATGGGCCGTCAACCGCTCCGTGAGCTGGAAGCCGTTGGCGCTGCTCGCGTCCGCGAGATCGTCGAGGTGCGGCCAGGGTCGCTCCGGGTTGACGTGGTCCGGGGTCAGCGGCGAGACGCCGCCCCAGTCGTCGACGCCCGCCTGGAGCAGCAGGGCCGTCTCCGCGAGGTCGACGAGGTTGGGCGGGGCCTGCACCCGCATCCGCGGGCCGAGGACGAGCCTGCTGACGGCGATGGTCGCCAGGAACTCGTCGAGCGGTGCGTCGTCCTGATGACGCATGGCGGTGTCGGGCTTGGCCCGGAAGTTCTGGACGATCACCTCCTGGACGTGCCCGTGCCTCTTGTGGGCTGCGCGGATGGCGAAGACCGTCTCCGCGCGGTCCCGCAACGACTCGCCGATGCCGACGAGAAGCCCTGTGGTGAAAGGGATCGCGTGCCGGCCGGCATCCTCGAGGACTCGTAGCCGGACTGCCGGGACCTTGTCGGGCGAGCCCTTGTGCGCGGGCACGTCGGCGGTCGTCTCGAGCATCATGCCCATCGACGGGGCAACCGGCTTGAGCCGCTGCAGCTCTGCCCAGGACATGACGCCGGGGTTGAGGTGCGGCAGCAGACCGGTCTCCTCGAGCACCGCGATGGCCGCGGCCCGGACGTAGGAGAGCGTGTCGGCGAAGCCCTTGGACTCGAGCCACTCGCGGGCCGCCGGCCAGCGCTCCTCGGGCCGGTCGCCAAGGGTGAACAGGGCCTCCTTGCAGCCCAGGGCGGCACCGTCGCGGGCGATCTCCAGGACCTCGTCGATGCTCAGGTAGGGCGCCGGCAGCTTCGCAGGACTGGTCGCGAACGTGCAGTAGTGGCAGCGGTCGCGGCACAGCCGGGTGAGCGGGATGAAGACCTTGCGGCTGTACGTGACGGTCGCGGGCCGGCCGGCGTCCTCGAGCCCCTGGTCGCGAACCCTGGCAGCGGCGGCCATCAGCGACGTGAGATCGGTCCCGCGTGCGGCGAGCAGGGTCGTCGCCTCGGAGACGTCGAGGGGCTTGCCGTCGCGGGCGCGCGCCAGCGCCCGACGCATCGCGGGGACCTGCTCCATCTCACGACCCTACGTGTCTACCGGGAGCACCTCGACGCCCAGCCGCAGTGCGGTGGCCTCGCGGCCGTCGCGGTGGCTCACGGGTGGGCCATGGACGGCCCCTGACAGGATGGGGGGATGCGCATCGTGGCCCTGGCAGGCGGCATCGGCGGCGCCCGCTTCCTGCGGGGCGTGCAGCACGCCTTTCCCGACTCCGACCTGACCGTGGTCGTGAACACGGGTGACGACACGACGCTCTACGGGCTGCGCATCTGACCCGACCTGGACACGGTCATGTACACGCTCGGCAAGGGCATCGGCGAGGAGCGCGGCTGGGGCCGGCAGGACGAGAGCTGGCGCGCCAAGGAGGAGCTCGCTGCCTACGGCTCGCCGACCGCCTGGTTCGGGCTCGGTGACCGCGACCTCGCGACCCACCTCCGTCGAACCCAGCTGATGCTGGGTGGGATGTCGCTGTCGGAGGTCACGGCGGCGCTCTGCTCGCGCTGGCGGCCCGGCGCCACTCTGCTGCCGATGAGCGACAGCCAGGCGGAGACGCACGTGACCGTCGTCGAGGACGGGCAGCGCAAGGCCATCCACTTCCAGGAGTGGTGGATCAAGCACCGGGCGGCCCTGCCGGCAGAGGCCATCACGCTGGTGCACCACGGTGACCTGCTGCCGGCCCCTGGCGTCCTCGAGGCGATCAGCGCAGCGGACCTCGTGCTGCTGCCGCCGTCGAACCCGGTGGTCAGCGTCGGGACGATCCTGCAGGTCAAGGGGATCCGGGAGGCGCTCGCGGGCAAGCGCGTCGTCGGCGTAAGCCCCATCATCGGCGGCGCACCGGTGCGGGGGATGGCGAACGACTGCCTCACCGCGATCGGGGTCGAGACGTCCGCCGAGGCGGTGGGTCGGCACTACGGCAGCGACCTGCTCGACGGCTGGCTGGTGGACACCTCCGACGCCGGGGTGACGGTGCCGGGTGTGGAGGTGCGGGCCGTGCCGCTGTTCATGACCGGCATCGAGACCACCGCCGCCATGGCGAGAGCAGCTGTCGACCTTGCTTGAGGTCCACCCTGTGGCCGGGCTTCCCGACATCCGCCCCGGCGATGACATCGCCGCGCTCCTTGCCGACGCTTTCCCTTACGCCCCAGGCGATGTCATCGTCATCACCAGCAAGGTGCTCAGCAAGGCGGAAGGGCGCCTGATCCCCGCCGGTGAGGACCGCGAGGCGACCCGTCTGCAGGCGATCGAGGACGAGACCGTGCGTGTCGTGGCCCGACGCGGCACCACCACGATCGCGGAGACGAGGCACGGGCTGGTGATGGCGGCCGCCGGCGTCGACGGCTCGAATGTCCGAGCCGACGAGATCGCGCTGCTCCCGCTGGATCCGGACGCGTCGGCTCGTCGGCTGCGCGAGGAGCTGATCCGCCTCACGGGTGTCGAAGTTGCGGTCGTCGTGAGCGACACCATGGGCCGGGCGTGGCGGGTCGGCCAGACCGACCAGGCCATCGGCGTCGCCGGCATCTCACCGATCCGCGACAGCAGGGGTACGGCGGACAGCCACGGGCACCTTCTCGAGGTCACCGAGATCGCGTTGGCCGACGAGCTCGCGTCGGCGGCGGAGCTCGTGAAGGGCAAGGCTGACGGCGTCGCTGCGGCAGTGGTCCGCGGGCTGGCGTACGACGACGACGGGCGGCCGGCCAGGGCGCTCACCCGGCCGTCGGGCGAGGACATGTTCCGGCTCGGCACCCGGGAGGCGCAGGCGGAGGCGGTCGCGCTCCGCCGTACGGTGCGGTCCTTCACCGAGGCCCCGGTCGACCGGGCCGCGGTGATGCGGGCGGTCGGCGCGGCCCTGACGGCGCCCGCTCCGCACCACACGACACCCTGGCGGTTCGTGCTCGTCGAGGAGCGACGCGAGCAGCTGCTCGACGCGATGGCGGCCCGCTGGGCCGCAGACCTCGCTGGCGACGGGTTCTCGGAGGAGCAGATCCGTCAGCGGCTGCGCCGTGGCGACGTGCTGCGCCGGGCGCCGTACCTCGTGGTGCCGTGCCTCGTGCAGGACGGCGCGCACGCGTACCCGGATCAGCGGCGGGCCAGCGCGGAGGAGCGGATGTTCGTGGTCGCCGGTGGGGCAGGCGTGCAGAGCTTCCTGATCCAGCTCGCCGTAGAGGGACTCGGGAGCGCGTGGGTGTCGAGCGCCTTGTTCTGCCCTGACGTCGTGCAGGCAGTGCTCGACGTGGAGTGGGAACCCCTCGGTGTGGTCGCGATCGGCCATCCCGCCGTGCAGCCGGCACCGAGGACCGACCGCGAGCCGGCGGAGTTCGTCATCCGTCGATGAGCCCCTCCGCCCTGCTGGCGCTCGACGTGCGCGCAGGCGCCGTCCAGCCGGCGGCGGCGAGAGCCTTGCGGGCGTTGAGGGCCGCGAGCGCCTTCATGTCGGACAGGTGCAGCACCTGGGCGTCATCGGTTGCGGCGTCGAGGGCGTCGCACGCCTTGGCGTAGTTCCGGAGGGCCGCCGTCGTGGCGTCGTCGAAGCTCACGGGCACATCGTGGCAAAGCGAAGCTCGCCCGTGAAGCCTTGGGGGCGCTTCACGGGCGAGTAAGCCTTTGTAGCAGATTCGTCATGAATGTCTCATACCCCCCGGTGGTCTTGAACGGTGAGTCGCGGTCCGAACCGGGGCTTGCGCGCGCCACTGACCTCGATGAGCCGCACGACCCGCTGCCGGTGTCCGCGCCAGGGCTCGAGGAGCTCCACCATCCCTGGGTCGTCGACCGGACGCCCGAGCAGCGCCCAGCCCACCAGGGCGGACAGGTGGTAGTCCCCCACGCTCACCTCGTCGGGATCACCGAGCGCCCGCTGAGCGACCTCTGCCGCGGTCCAGATGCCGACGCCCGGGACGCTCCGGAGTCGCCGCAGCGCGTCCTGGCTGGTCATGGCTGTCGCCTCCTCCAGCCGCGCTGCGACCCGCGCCGCCGCCAGCACGGTCCGCATCCGCTGGGGGTCGACCCCGGCCCGGTGCCACTCCCAGCTGGGGATCCGGCGCCACACCTCAGCAGCGGGCGGCACGCGCATCGCGGCCGGCGCCGGACCAGGAGCCGGCGCGCCGTACCGGCGGACCAGGAAGGCGAACGCGCTGCGGGCCTGCCTGCCCGTCACCTTCTGCTCGAGCACGGCCGGAGCCAGCGCCTCGAAGATCCGAGCGGTCCTGGGCAGCCGCAGGCCGGGGTGTCGACGTCGGGCGTGCTCGAGCAGCGGGTGGCGGGCCTCGAAGCACGTCCAGTCGTCGTCGGCTCCCAGGAGTGCAGGCACCTGGGCGATGGCCCACTCGGCGCCGTCTCCCCACGCCTTGGCGTGCACCTCGCCCTGGCGCTGGACGAGTCGCGTCGTTGCCGGCCCAGCGGGAGTCAGAGTTGTCCGCCAGAACGAGCCGTCGGGCGTACGTTGGTACGTGGGGTCGTTGCGGCCACGGCTCAGCGGGCCCAGGGTGAGGGCGACGTCAACCGGCTGGCTGGGGCGCCAGACGGTCTCCATCTTCAGAAGGCTAGGTTCTACAGCCATGGACAAGGT
>JBHEMB010000419.1:0-3242 GCA_046262855.1 Mycobacteriales bacterium
CCGACGAGTCTCTCGACGTGCTTCTGACACACCTCCACTCGTGGCCAGCAACCCGCCGCGGGGGCGAACGCTACCTGCACGAGCTGGCCGCTGGCCTTGCCCGCGCTGGCCATCGTCCCATCATCCTGTCGACAGCTGAGCGGCGAAGTCGGGGGGCGATCGAGGGTGTCCAGGTCTGGTGGTTGAAGGCTCGACCCGGTCCTGTCAAGAAGTACGGAGAGTTCGCGCCGGAAGTCGCCTTCGCGGCGGCCTGCTGGGTTTCAGCGCAGCGACGCCGCCCCGATGTCTGGCACGCGCTGGGAACGGCCGACGCGGCCGCCGCGGCGATCGGGTCCCCGCTCCTGCCTGGCACCAGCGTCTACACCGATCTCGGCATTCCTCATCGGCCTTACCGGGCGTCGCGGCAGGACTTCGGGCTCTACCGACGGGTCGTGGAGAAGATCGGCACGTACGTCACGCTCTCAGAGCACGCTGCCTTCGAGCTGTCCGTTGGATTCGGCCGTTCGGCGGATGTCATACCTGGAGGCATCCGGAGCGCTGCCTTCCGGCCGCATCCGCGCGATCCGAATCCGACCCTGCTCTACAGCGGCGCGCTGACCGAACCTCGCAAGAATGTCGCGCTGCTGCTGGAAGCCGCGGTGGCCCTGAGACCTCAGGTTCCCGGACTGCAGGTCTGGCTCTCAGGCCCGGGCGATGCCGCGGCGCTCGTCGGGTCCGTACCTGGCGCAGAGAAGGTCGTGACCCGGGCAAGGTTGGACCCTCGCGACGAGCTGTGCCGGCTCTACGGCGCAGCGTGGGTCACGGTGTTGCCAAGCGTCGACGAGGCACAGGGCTTGGTCGTGCTGGAATCCCTTGCCAGCGGGACACCCGTGGTGGTCCGGCGGGACGGCGGTGGGCCGCCGGAGATGGTCGACGAGTCGTGCGCCGTACTGTCAGGATCCACGGCGCAGGAGCTCGGCGTCGCGATCGTCGAGGCACTTGAGCTCGCCCAGAGACCCGAAGTGGTAGCAGCCTGCCGCACGCGAGCGGAGCTCTACGACTGGGACCGCGTGATCGTCCCTCGGCTGACGAGTGCCTACCGCAGCTCACGCGCTAGGTGACGAGCGCAAGAAGGCCAACGGCCAGCATCACGGCTGCTCCCATGACGGCATTACGAGCGTCATTGCCCTGCCTAAGACTTCGGCAGAGGTCCTGGCGGCTGGCATCACGAAGACGCAGGCACGGCCGTTCGACGAGCAGGTAACTACCGGTTGCCAGCAAGGCCGTGATCGGCAGCGTGGCCATCAGCAGAGCCAGCGAGCCCTGCGTGCCGTGTTCTCTCAAGAGGCGAACGACAGGCTCGTGCCAGAGATAAACCCCGAAGGACAGCGTGCCGAGCACCACCAGGGCCCGATGTCGCAGCACGCGCACGACGGAGTCCTCTCCGAGAGGCAGCCCAACGGCCGCCACCGTCAGGCCGCTGGCGACGGCGCTCAGCAGGGCAAATCGAGGCTCGACGACATAGGCCAGCCACCCGGGTAGTGAGAGCAGCAAGAGGCCCGACCTCACATGGCGGCACCTTCTCAGCGCCGAGACGAGCGTCGTCTCGACCTCCAGGACGGCAAGCAGCATCCCCGGCGTGAAGTAAACGAGGTTTGCGGGGAGGCTGTACTGCCAGACCAGCCCCGGAGCGCCGTACGTGATGGTCGCGAGCGTGAGTGTTGTGGACACGACAGCGAGCCCGGCGACCACGGACAGAGCGAGATGCTGGTACCTGCGGAGCACGAGGCCCAGAACCGGCAGCAGCAAGTAGAACTGCGCCTCGACAGCGAGCGACCACGCTGGACCGTCGACCCTGATGGTCGTGCCCGGCCAGAACCCTTGGATCAGGAGGGGGAACCGCCACCAGTCACGCTCTGGGACCTGGTCCGGGTGAAGCCACAGCATGAACGCGACGACGAACCACCAGGTCGGCAGGATCCTTGCCGCCCGGTGTCTGAAGTACCTGCGCAGTTCGATGCGGCCGCCCGCCCTGCCGGCGAGCAACGGACGGGTGAGGAGATAACCGCTCAGCGCGAAGAACAGCGCGAGGCCCTGCCCCCCCGCGAGTCCGAGCCGACCGATGACGGTCCCGAACACGTCAGGCGAGTAGCCGTGCCCGATGCCCCAGCAGTGACTGACGAGGACGGCCAACGCGGCGACTCCCCGTAATGCTTCGACTTCGTACCTTCGCCGAGAGGCGACAGGCGGAGTGGCGAGCACTGACACGCGGGAAGTCTGCCTGATCCCAGCGTTGGGCGCTGGATCCTTGACACCGTAGGGCGGGCACGGAGTCTGCACCGCCTGGACCGTGTCCGTGCGGTCCCCTGCCCGAAGATGGGCCCTCATGCGTGTATCGACGTCCACCGCTTCCCGGCATCGCGCACGTGTACACCACAGTCCGGGCTCGCCGCGCCACGCGCGCCTGCCTCTTCCGATCTCAGAACTGGCACCCGCCGCGGCTAGCTTTGGCCGTGCACACATGCGAGCGGAGCCTGGGCTCGCGCACCATGGCAGAAGTCCGTCGCTCACTGCACCTGAACCGCTGGACCATCGAGCAGCCTTCCGGATCGGCCCTCTGTCGGTCCGGCTCAGCACAAGGCGGCATGCCGCCAGCGAGCGCCCTCTGCGGCACCCCTTGTCCCGGGATGATGACAAGGGGAGTGCGTGGCCGATGCCCTAGCCTCGATCCATGGACCTAGCGGGTTACGTCGGCGTTCTCCGGCGACGCTTCCTGGCCTTCGCACTCTGTCTCCTCGTCGGTGTTGCCGGCGGCTACTACAAGGGGCACCAGGCTCAGCGGACCTTTCAGGCGACCGCGCGGGTCCTCGTCACACCACCTCCCGTCGGCAGCCTGGAGAGCCAGCTCACCGCCGCACAGCTGTCGGGTCAGTTCCTGGCGACCTATACCAAGGTGGCCACGTCCCGGTCTGTTGCGCAAAAGGTCATCGACGCGCTGCATCTGCCGGCCAGCGCCGCTTCGTTGCAAGGTCAGTTGAGCGCGTCCCTAGAGCCCTCGACCTACATCATCGACATCCATGCCGTCAGCGCCGACCCCGCGCTCGCGCAGACCTTGGCCAACGCGGCAGCCCAGGCCCTGTCTGAACGGGTCGCGGAGCTCGAGGCTGGCAAACAGTCAGCCGCCAAAGCCCAGCTGCTGGACTCTGCCGTTCTGCCCGGTGCTCCGATTAGTCCCAAGCCGCACGCCGACCTCCTGCTCGGCG
>JBHEMB010000420.1:0-22801 GCA_046262855.1 Mycobacteriales bacterium
CGGTCATCGCCATGTTCGGCCTGAACGCGATCGACGAGCTGGACAACGCCACCTTCCTCTGGCTCGCGCCGACGATCCTCGCGACCTTCGGCAAGGGCGTCGGCACCGCCGGCGCCATCAACGTCGTGATGACGCTGCTGGCCCCCCTGATCGCCCTGCCGATCGCGGCCGCGGCCGACCGGCGCAACCGGATGCCGATCGTGCTGCTGTTCGCCTTGGTGTGGGGGGTGTTCTCCTTCGCGACCGCCCTCGCTCCCGTGCTCTGGATCCTGTTCGCCGCCCGGGTCGGGTCGGCCTTCGGGCGCACCGTCAGCTATCCGGTGCAGGCCGCGCTGATGAGCGACTTCTACTCACCGCGGGTGCGGATGAAGTCGATGGGGCTGTTCACCATGGCCAGCCAGTTCGGCGACGCGATCGGCCCGCTGCTGGGCGCCTCGATCGCGTACTTCTTCGGCTGGCGCGGGGCTTTCGTCTTCATCGCCTTCCTCACGATCCCGACGCTGCTGGGTGTCCGCAGCGTCCCCGAGCCGGCGCGCGCCCGCTTCGAGGCGGTCCAGACGACGGAGGACCTGAACTGGCGCGAGACCATCCCCCGGCTCTGGTCGGTGCGCTCGCTGCGCTTCCAGTACATCGCGCTGATCTGGCTGGCCGGCGGGGTGTTCGCCTCGCGGTTCGTGCTCGCGTTCTTCTTCAAGGACTCCTTCGGCATCGGCGACTTCGGGCTCGGTGTCATCGGCTCGATCGCCGGCGGCGGCGCCGTCCTCGCGACGCTCCTCGGCGCGCGGCTGGGGCAGAGCAAGCTCAACGAGAGCGCGTCGGTCGCGGTGCTGTGGTTCAGCGTGCTGGGCTTCGGCATGTCGGGGCTGATCGTGGCCTTCGCGCTGTCGCCGACGGTGTGGGTCGCGATCCCGCTGCTGTTCGTCGTCGCGTGCGGCTTCGGGCTCGTCTCCCCCCTGATGCTGTCGTTGCAGAGCCTGGTGTCCCCGCCGGAGCTGCGGTCGCGGGCGCTCGCGTTCGGTCAGGTCGTGCCCCTGATCGGCATCGCCCTGGTCGGGGTCGTGGCGGCCGTCGCCAGCGCGTTCGGCAACCGCACCGCGCTCATCCTGTGCGCCCTGCTGATGCTGCGGGGCACCTTCCACGTCCGGACCGCAGCGAGGTACATCGATGACGACGTCGAGCGGCTCTCCCCCGACTACGTCGGCGACAGCCGGCGCACGGCACCCGACGGCAGCCCGATCCTGCTCGAGACCCGCGGCCTGACCGCGTCGTACGGCCCTGTCCAGGTGCTGTTCGGCCTCGACCTCGAGGTCCACGAGGGCGAGGTCGTCGCCCTGCTCGGGACCAACGGCGCGGGCAAGTCGACGGTCCTCAACGCGCTCTGCGGACTGCTGCCTCCCGACGGCGGCAACGTGTGGTTCGACGGCACACCGATCACCGGCGAGTCACCCGAGCGGATCGCCTCCCGTGGGCTGGTGCAGGCGCCCGGGGGACGCGGCATCTTTCCGGGGCTCTCCGTGCGTGAGAACCTCCGGCTGGGCGCGTTCCTGCTGCGCGGCGACAAGGCGCTCCTCGAGGAGCGGACGGCCGAGGCACTGGCACTGTTCCCGGGCTTGGTGCCGCACCTCGACCGCACCGCCGGCGACCTGTCCGGCGGACAGCGGCAGATGCTCGTGCTCGCGCAGGCGATGCTGCTCAAGCCGCGGCTGCTGCTCCTCGACGAGCTCTCGCTCGGCCTTGCCCCGGTCGTCGTGCAGGAGCTGCTCGAGGCCGTGCGGCAGCTCGCCGCCGGAGGTGTCAGCATCGTGCTCGTGGAGCAGTCCGTGAACGTCGCCCTGACCCTCGCCCACCGCGCGTACTTCCTCGAGAAGGGCCAGGTCCGCTTCCAGGGCGCGACCGCGGACCTGCTCGGTCGTGACGACCTGCTGCGGTCGGTCTTCTTCGGCAAGGCCGGCGCCGCCGTCACCTCATGAGGCGACTGGCCCTCGCCGGCCTGCTGCTCGTCGTCGCCTGCCAGCCGAAAGAGCCCACCAGCCAGCGGATCGCGTACGACGTGGAGTCCCCCGCCGGCCGTACGACGACGACGGTGCTGGTCGAGCCCGGGCACCGGGCGCGCACCACCAGCGGCAGCACCTCGACGTACTGGTCCGAGAGCGGTGTCTACGGCGACGTCAACGGCCGGCTCGTGCAGACCGCAGTCATCGCACCCGGCTTCCCTGGCCCGGAGGCGCACCTCGACCTCGCGCTGCCGGAGGCGCTGCGCCAGCGGCTGGTGCGCGACCTCGGCACGTCGCAGAGCGTGGCCGGGGTCAGCTGCCACGAGTGGGAGTCGGCCAAGCCGCTCGACGGTGCGCCGTTCGCGCCGGCAACGGCTCAGGACCGGACCGTCAGCTGCGTCAGCGCCGACGGTCGCCTCCTCGCCGACCGCTGGACGATCGGCGGGACCGTGGCGCAGGCTCGCACGGCAACCGCCGTCGGCACCGGGCCGTCGCTGCGCGGCGACCGGCTGTTCGAGGGCCGCACCCCCATACCGCTGCCCGCGGAGCAGTCGCCGTACTCGGTCACTGCCTCGGACGCAGCCGCCCTGGTTGCCCCGCTCGGCATCCCCGTGCCGGTTGCGCCCGCGGGGCTGACTCTCGAGAGCTCCGTAGCGCTGCTCGAGCGGACCGACACCGGCCCCCGCCGCGAGGACGCCGTGCTGGTCTACCGCGGCTCCTCCCGGATGCTCGTCCTCAGGATCGGCCGCGACCTGACACCCGGCACTCGCGTGACGCCGCACGGTGCCGGCGTCACGGTCGGGCGTCATCCCGGCTACCTGGCGCCTGTCCTGCCCGGACTGCAGCTCACGGTCACCGGCCCGCGCGGGCTGCGCGCGACGATCACGGCCGACCTCGACCGCGACGACCTCCTCGACTGGGCTGCCACGCTCCGTCTCGAGTGACCGGGCATCGGAGTGACGTCCACGCGTGCATGGCTGGGAAAGGTCAGCGCGCGAGCTGTGCCAGTGTGGGCATCCCCGCCCGCGCGCCGAGGTACCCGACGCTGAGACCTGCTGCCCTGCAGGCGAAAGCCGCCGCGTCGACCAGGTCCGTACGGAGTCCCACCTGGAAGGCCAGCGCCGCAGCGAAGCAGTCACCGGCACCCGTGGTGTCGACGGCCTGAACCGACTCCGCGGGAACGTGCGTCCCGTCGACCACGGCGCCACTTGCTCCCAGGGTCACGACGAGGTGCGACGACACCTCGCCGAGGTGCGCAGCCTCGACCTCGTTGACGACCAGCACGTCCACATCGGCGAGCAGCGCCGACGCCAGCGGTTGCCAGGGCGCGGCGTTCAGCACCACGGGAGCCGTTGCCAGCCGAGCCGTCTCGGCAACGGTCGGCAGCGGTACCTCCAGGCTGAGCAGCACGACGTCGACGTCGGCGTCCACCGGCGCGACGAACGCGTTCGCGCCCGGGCTCACCACGATGCTGTTCTCTCCGACCGCGTCCACCATGACGACGGCCAGCCCCGTCGGCGCCGTCGGGTGCACGGCCACGCCGGTGACGCCTTCGGCGGCGAGCTCCGCGAGCGACCACCGGCCGTCCCCGTCATCGCCGACGCACGAGCCCAGCATCACCTCCGCACCGAGGCGGGCCAGCGCCACCGCCTGGTTGGCGCCCTTGCCGCCGGCCAGGCGCACCGCCGAGGTCGCGAGGACCGTCTCGCCCGCGGCCGGAAGTGCCGTCACGCTCAGCACGAGGTCGATGTTCGTGCTGCCGACGACGAGGGCGCGGATCACTGCAGGCGGCGTGCTTCGTAGTCCGCTCGCTTGGCCCGGTCCGTGGCCCGCACCTGGTCCGGCACGAGCCGGGCGTACGCCAGGTCCCGCCCCCTCTGCGGCAGCACGGCCAGCAGCCGGGCGAGCGCCGAGATCCGACGCGGCACGAAGGTCTCGAACCGCGGCCTCGCGATGACGTCCGCCACGGCGCGCGCCACATCGCCGGGCTGCAGCCGGGACACGCCGCCTTCCGACGTACCCGCTGCGAGCTCGGTCTCCACGACCGTCGGCATCACCAGGCAGAGCTGGACACCCGTGCCCTTCAGCTCCTGGCGGACCGCCTTCATCCAGCCGTGCACCGCGTGCTTCGTCGCGGCGTAGGTCGCCTCGCCAGCCGGCGCGACGTACGACGCAGCTGACGCCACCGTCACCACCGTCCTGGTGCCTTGAGACAGCGCGAGCCGGGTCCCCCGCACCACCCCGTGGAAGTTCACATCGAACTGCCGACGAGCCGCGACCTCGGGCTCCTCGTCGAACCGGCCCACCCACATCACGCCGGCGTTGTTCACGAGCACATCGACGTGATCGACCAGCGCCCACCAGGCCTCGTACGACGACTGGCTCGTCACGTCGAGCACGCCGCCGATGCCGCCGAGCGAAGACGCCAGGTCCACGACAGACTCGTCGAGGTCGCCGAGCAGCACGCGATGCCCCTGGCCCGCGAGCTCGTGGGCGATGGCGGCACCGATCCCGCGGGCCGCTCCGGTGATCGCGATCGTCGTCACGACACCGAAGCCTGCCAGGTGGTCAGGCGAACAGGCTGAGCGCCACGCTCTCACCGAGCGCGAAGGCGCAGACGAACACCGCCGCCACGCCGGCGGAGAGCAGCTTCGGGGCCACCTCGATCGGTGTCTGCGTCCAGGTCGTGGCTCCGGACTGCGCCGCGGTGGCGTCGGGCAGCACCTCCACCGACGCACGGGCAGCCGGGATCGCTGTCTCCGTGAGTGTCGCCCCCTGCTCGGCCGCGACCCGAGTGGCGCGCTTCCGTGCGCGCCACTGGGCCAGCACCTCCTCCTTGGTAGGAGGAAGGGTCACCTGGTCCTCCTTGACGTACTTGCGTCCGCAGAGCGGACAGAAGGTCATTCCCGCTGCGGACGGGTGGCCTACCGGGCACGCACGGGTCATGGTGTCCCTATCGACCGCCGAATGCCCCGTTCTCGTGAGCCGAACGGGTGAAGCTCCGCTCGCCGGGGATGCGGTTCGCGGTCCGGAGCGGCTCCGGACGACAATGGTGAGCATGACCCTCTACGACATCCCGCTCACGACGCTGTCCGGCGAGCCGGCCACCCTTCCCGAGGGCAAGGCGCTGCTGCTCGTCAACGTCGCCTCCAAGTGCGGCCTCACCCCGCAGTACGCCGCTCTGGAGGAGCTGCACAAGACCTACAGCGACCGTGGCTTCTCCGTGCTCGGCTTCCCGTGCAACCAGTTCCTGGGGCAGGAGCCCGGCACGTCCGAGGAGATCGCGGAGTTCTGCTCCGTGACCTACGGGGTGACGTTCCCGCTGTTCGAGAAGCTCGAGGTCAACGGCGAGGGCCAGCACCCGCTGTTCGCCGAGCTCACCTCTGTCACCGACGCGACCGGTCACACCGGCGACGTGCGCTGGAACTTCGAGAAGTGGCTCGTCTCCCCCAGCGGGGAGGTCGTCGGCCGGTACTCGCCGCAGCTCGAGCCCGACGACCCGTCGCTGGTCGCCGACATCGAGGCCCAGCTGCCCGCCTGACCGCGGACCGGCGGTGACCGCCCGCGCCGACAAGGCGAGAAGTGCCGCGCCCTGACCTGGCGCAACGCACATCGTCGCCCGCGTCAGCCCTCAGCCGGGGCGTGCATCGGATCGGGGCTGCCGGCCAGCCCGTCAGCCGCGCGCTTGCGGATGGCGCGCAGGAAGTCATCGAACGTCTCGACCCGCCACCCGAGATGTGGGAAGTGTGCGAGCCGCGCGGCCGCGTCCGGCTCCTCAGCGAACAGCTGGTCGATGTCGCGGATGACGGCGTTCAGCGGATCGCGGTGGACGCCGTCGGCCTCGAACCAGTCCCCAAGCGCTGCATAGGCGTCGGCGAAGTCGAGGCGCCAGTCCTCGTGCAGGGACCACATGGCCTGCTTCAGGACGAACAGCGGCGGGTAGTCCGGCACGATGCCCTTCAGGGGTTGAGGACGGCGGTGTGCACGCGAACCGTGCCATCCACCTTGACGAGCAGGATGCCAAGGTTGCCAGCAGGTACCAGTGCACCTGTCGCGTCAAGAACGGTGCCGACGGGGCTCGGGAGCGGCTGGTCCAGCATCCACCGCGTCCGCAACGGGTCCGCCAGGAACGCTCGGACCTCGGCAAGGCGGTTGCGGACGACCTGGGTGACGAGCGCCTCGGCTTCGTCGATGGTGCTGAAGCTGCTGAACGCCTTCGGCCCGCCGTCGGCGGCGTACTCCCAGCGCTGGCGGTCGGCGAGGAAGTCCGGGTCGCGGCCGACGTGGCGCTGAAGGGTGTGGCCGCCACCCGCCTCCTGGTGCACGAGATCGACCCCGTGCAGGTCGAGATCGTCGAGCAGCGGCAGCGGCATGTTCTCGAACGCGAGCAAGGCCTGGACGAACTGCTGCCGCAGGTGGTCGGCGAGCCAGACATCGACCGGTCCGGTGGGGTCAAGCGCGGCACCGCCGCGGTCGAGGGCGAGCATGACGCGGTCCGGGAGCTCGTCGTGGGAGCCGAAGCGCTCGACGGCCGCACCTCGCGCGCCGCGGAACCGGAACACGGCAGACGCGGCGAGCTGGCCGCTGGTGTACCAGGCATGGCCGTCGGTCAGGGCGTCGTAGAGCTCCCGCACCTGCCGCCACGGCTGCAGGGCGTCCTCGACGGTATCGACCACCCGGTCACGGGCGGCGGCCCGATCCGCGCGGCTGCCGACGCGGGGCAGGGCGTGCACGGCAGCCACGAAGGTGGAGCCGACGCCCTGGGCAGCATCGGCAAGGCCCGCCGCGAAGCTGGCGGCGTGGTGGCCGGCGGTGGTCCAGCCGCTGACCCGCGGCGCCCGGTCGGTGAGCGCGTCGAGAGCCGCGACCAGGCGCGCTGCGGCCGCCGACGATGCTTCCTCGGCAGCCGCCCGCAGCGACAGTGCGCGGTCCATGAGCGCCTCGCCCGCGGGCAGCACCGCCAGCCGCTCGGCCTCCTCGGCGAGTGGCTGGGCCCAGGCGAGGGCGCGGGCGTAGGCCAGCAGCTCCTCGCCGGCGCTGTCGAACGCGGTGCGCACGCCGGACAGGCCGTGCGCCAGCCCGGCGAGCCGGCCTTGGTACTGCTCGTTGGGGCGACCCACCCACTGCACGTCGGCTGACCGCCGACACGCGCTGACCGCCGTACCCATCTCGTCGGCGCTGGCGCCGAGCAGGGCTGCTGCACGCAGCACCTCGGAGGGGCGGGCCAGCGCGATGGCGGTCGTCACGAGCGGGTCCGCGGGCTCATCGCCATGGCCGCGTCATGCAGGGCCTGCTCGGTGCCGCGGTAGGCCTCGGCGGCCAGCCGGAGGTTGTAGGCGAGGTCACCCGCGGTCACGGACAGCGCGAAGGCCGTCCCGGCGTACCTGCTGAGGAAGCGATCGACCGCGTCGCGGACGTCCGGGCTGGGGGTGCTGTCGCAGAACCGGGCGACGCCGGCGTGGTCGTCGGCGAGCGCACGCAGCAGCCGGTGCACCAGGTCGAGCGGGCCCGCAGCGTCCGTCAGGGCCGGCGGGCACCACTGCTGGTAAGGGTTCGCGGGCTGGTAAGGGTTCGCGGGCTGGTAGGGCACCCGCGAAACGTAGGCAGTGCAGCCGCGGCACGCCGCCGGCTGTCCACAGCCCTGCTCAGGTGCGCGGCAGGAGCAGTTGCTGACCGACCTGCAGGGACCCCGAGGAGAGGTGGTTCAGCGCGCGGATCTCGTCGACGAGCGCGCGGGGGTCGTGCTGGGGCGCGACCCGCTTCGCGAGCACCCACAGGGTCTCTCCCGGCTGGACCGTGGTCTGCGTGTACGGCGTCGGGCGCGCGGTGTCGGTGGACGCGCTGGCGCCCGATCGGCCGGCCAGGAATGCCACGAACAGCAGCGTGGCGAGCAGGCCCACGACCACGAGGCGGCCGCGGCGGGTGAGTCGGAGGGTGCTGTGCATGTCGTGCTCCCGCAAGTCGTGTTCCCGCATGTCGTGTTCCAGGGCGGCTCGAACGGAGGTTCGATCGAACGTCTGAGCCAATGTCTAACAGGCCGCCCCGACAAAATCCGCGACACGTCGAACAGATGTTTGAGACTTTCGCTGCACCGGGCTACGGTGCGTTTCGTCGAGAACGTGTTCGAAAGGGAGTGGGACAAGCGTGGACCAGACCGAGCGCCAGAAGCCCGGCCGCAAGGCGGGGGTGCCCCCCAAGACCACCCAGATCCACAACCTGCCGGACGGGCCGGCCGACAACGAGGGCCTGACGCCCCGGCAGCGCAAGATCCTGGAGTTCATCCGGGAGAGCGTCGAGCGGCGCGGCTTCCCGCCCACCATCCGCGAGATCGGCGACGCCGTGGGCCTCGCGAGCACGAGCAGCGTGAGCTACCAGCTGATCACCCTGCAGAAGAAGGGCTTCCTGCGCCGGGACGCGACCAAACCGCGGGCCGTCGACGTCCGGCTGCCCAGCGAGATGGGGCTCGAGGACGGCCAGCTGAACTCCGCGTTCCCGCAGCCGGCGTACGTGCCGGTGCTGGGCCGGATCGCGGCCGGCGGCCCGATCCTCGCCGAGCAGGCGGTGGAGGAGGTCTTCCCGCTCCCCCGCGAGCTCGTCGGCGAGGGCACCCTGTTCATGCTGAAGGTCGTCGGCGAATCGATGATCGACGCGGCCATCAGCGACGGCGACTGGGTGGTCGTGCGGCAGCAGCCCACCGCGAGCAACGGCGACATCGTCGCGGCCATGATCGACGGCGAGGCGACCGTGAAGACGTTCAAGCGCAAGGACGGCCACGTCTGGCTGATGCCGCACAACGAGGCGTTCGACCCGATCCCCGGTGACCAGGCGACGATCCTCGGCCGGGTGGTGACGGTTCTCAGAAAGATCTGATCTCCGCGTAACCCTTCGGCGGGCGGGGTCGATCACCCGATCGTCCCCGCCGAAAGGGCGACCTGCCGGAGACGGCAGTCAGCAACGCCACCCGGCCGACCTGTCGGCTCGGGGGGCTGCCGAAACGGAGATCTGTGAAGATGCGCACCACCCTCGTTCGCAAGCTCGGGCTCGCCGCTCATGCCGGTCGGTCCGTCGTGGTCGGCGGTTTCGCGGCGGTCAGCCTGGCCGTGACCGGCGCAGCGCTCGCCGTCCCCGGCAGCCCCGTGAGCCTCCACTCGGACGCCGACGCCACGGCCAGCGCCTCCCCCACCGCAGAGCCCAGTGAGGACGCGGCCAGCGCCAGCCCCACCGCGGCGGCCCAGACGGCCGAGCCCTCGGAGAGCCCGCGGGTGCGGCCCACCTGCCCGCCGGCCGTCCGCGCGACCGCGTCACCGGCTGCGCTCCCGACGGCGACCGCATCTCCGCGCCACGACCAGGGCCTGCACTGCGGCCAGCTCAAGCCGGGCTTCCGCGACGGCAAGCACCCGGGCCAGGGCAACGGCGGCCTCGACAACAGCTCGCCGCGTCCGCACCCGACGGGCAAGCCTGACAACGAGCACCGCGGCGAGCACGGCAGCAAGGACCACGGGACCGACTCGGACGACTGATCGGTCAGCTGCGAGGCATTGCTGGCACCATGGCAGGGCGGGTCGACCTGACCCGCCCTGCCGTTGTCCGGAGCACGATGAGCGACTCGCTCCTCGAGGAGCTACTCCCTGCAGCCCAGGCCGGAGAGGCCTGGGCTCTTCGCGCGCTCTACGAGCAGTTGGCCCCCAGGGTGCACGCCTATCTGCGGGTCCGCGGCGCGAGTGAGCCGGAGGACCTGACGAGCGAGGTGTTCCTGACCGTCTTCCCCAAGCTGGCCGCCTTGCAGGGCGGTGCGTCGGGACTGCGGACCTTCACGTTCTCCGTCGCCCATGCCCGGCTGGTCGACGATTTGCGCAGGCGGGGACGTCGCGAACCGACCCTGCCGTACGCCGCGGAGAGCGACCCGCGGACCAGCCTCAGCTCGGAGGACGAGGCGCTCGCGCTCGTGCAGTCGGAGCGGGTCCGCGATCTGCTCGCGACCCTGCCCGACGACCAGCGCGACGTCCTCGTCATGCGCATCCTCGGTGACCTGACGGTCGACCAGGTCGCCGCCGCGCTCGGCCGCTCGTCCGGTGCCGTCAAGCAGCTGCAACGCCGCGGTCTGCTGCGACTGCGGGCAACCCTCGAGGCGAGCCCAGGAGGCGTAACCCTGTGACCACCCACAGCGATGACGAGGACATGACCCAGCCCCTCGACGAGCGTGCGATCGACGCTCTGCTCAGCGGCCGCCAGGTCGAGGGCGAGGAGTTGCTGTCCGCTGTCGTCGCCGAGCTGCTCGCCCTGACCGCGGCGCCGGTGCCCAGCCCGGCACTGGCGGCCGTGCTCCGGGACGGGCTGACCCCTGATGCCACGTCGGTTCCCGGCCTGCCCAGGATGCGCCGCGGGCGCCGGCTGCTCCCCCTCCCGCTCGCGGCGGGGACCGCTCTCGCCGTCTGCGGCGTGTTCGGAGCGGCCAGCGCCAACGCCCTGCCTGCTCCGGCGCAGCGGATCGTCTCCGACACCGTGAGCTCGCTCATCCCGGTGCACCTGCCGAAGCCCGCGTCCCACCCGACGCCGACCCCCAGCGAGTCCCCGAGCCAGCGTCCCGCGCCGCGGGCCGTCGTGCCGACCCGGCCGGAGCGCGCGGAGCCGTCCAGGCGTCCAGAGCGGTCGCCTGGCGCGAAGCAGGGTGACGGTCACGGCAGGGGCGACGGTGTGGACCGGCGTGGTCCGGACGTGACCGCCAGCGCCCGTCCCGAGGGAACACCGCGGCCGACGGAGCACGACGGTCGCGAGGGCTCGCACCAGCAGTCCGACGGCGGCCACCCCGGCGAGACGGGGCACTGACCAGGGCGCCTCAGGCGACCAGGTACTCCACCAGCTCTGCCGCCAGCTGCGGGCCGACCCGCGCCTCGAGCCGGGTGCCCTCCTCGAGGTGCTCCTCGGTCAGCACCTCGCCCTCGTCGTGGATGCGCGCGACGAGCCGCCCGGCGTGGTAGGGCAGCACGACCCGGACCAGGGTCTCCGGCCGGGGCACCTCCTGCTCGAGCACGTCGATCAGCTCCGGCAGCCCCTCGCCGGTCAGCGCCGACACCAGCACCACGTGCTTCTCCCGCCGCTGTAGACGAGACAGCACCAGGGGATCCGCGGCATCGCACTTGTTCACGACGACGACCTCAGGCACCCGATTGGCGTCGATCTCGGCGAACACCGAGCGGACCGCTTGCAGCTGTCCCTCGGGGTCCGGATCGCTGCCGTCAACGACGTGCAGGATGAGGTCTGCCTCGGCAACCTCCTCCAACGTCGACCGGAAGGCCTCCACGAGCTGGTGCGGCAACCGCCGTACGAAACCGACGGTGTCCGTCAGGGTGAACTCGCGACCGGAGGGCGTCTGGGCCCGGCGCACCGTCGGGTCGAGGGTCGCGAACAGCGCGTTTTCGACAAGGACGCCGGCGCCCGTGAGCCGGTTGAGCAGCGAGGACTTGCCGGCGTTGGTGTAGCCCGCGATGGCGACGGACGGCACGGCGTTGCGGCGCCGCTCCTGGCGCTTGACCTCGCGCGCGGTCTTCATGTCCTTGATCTCGCGGGCCAGCTTGGCCTGCCGCGACCGGATCCGACGGCGGTCGGTCTCGATCTTCGTCTCACCAGGGCCGCGGGTCCCGACGCCGCCACCTGCGCCACCACCGGCACCGCCGCCCTGCCGGGACAGCGACTCACCCCAACCGCGCAATCGCGGGAGCATGTAGGTCATCTGCGCGAGCTCGACCTGCGCCTTGCCCTCGCGGCTGGTCGCGTGCGTGGCGAAGATGTCGAGGATCAGCCAGGTGCGGTCGATGACCTTCACCTTGACGAGGTCCTCGAGCGCCCGGAGCTGACCCGGCGAGAGCTCGCCGTCGCAGATCACGGTGTCAGCGCCGGAGGACAGCACGGCGTCGCGCAGCTCCTGGGCCTTGCCGCTCCCGACGTACGACTTGGGGTCGGGCATGTCCTTGCGCTGCACCAGTCCCTCGAGCACCTCGCAACCGGCGGTCTCCGCGAGCGCCTTCAGCTCGAACAGCGACGTCTCCGCGTTGTCGCCCCGCGCGTAGACGCCCATGAGGACGACCCGCTCGAGGCGCAGGGCGCGGTACTCGACCTCGCTGATGTCCTCGAGGTCGGTGCGGATGCCGGTGACCCGACGGAGCGCGTTGCGCTCCTCGAGGTCGAAGCCCTCGCCCTCCAGGTCGTGGAGGTCGCTGGGCAGGTCCGGGTCAGCGTTGAGGTGGATGTCATGGTCGCGCTCGGGGCGCTGGCTCTGCGGGTACGTCATCTCACCTCCATGGTCGCACCGAATGCCGTGGGCAGGCGAACCGCTTTCCTTCCCCGGCCATGGCCGAGCACCGCTCGACGCGGGGGTGAGAGACGTCTGTCCCTACAGGGCCCGTAGGCCCGCCGTCAGCTCGGCGCGCTCGTCGTCGGTGAGCACCTCGAAAGCGGGCGCCACCATGAGGTTGGTGATGCGCTCGGCCGCGGCCATCTTCTCCTTACCGAGCTCCGGGTCCGGATACGGCTCGGGCCAGCCGAAGAACGTCGCGTTGGGCGGACCGTTGCGGCCGGAGACGAGGGCCTGCAGCGGCGGGACGCCGTACCCGGCGACCGCGACGACATGCGAGCCGCCACGGTGCTCACGGGCGGTCTGCAGCGCGAGCGCGAGCCGCTCGGGGCCGGAAGCTCCGTCGTAGGAGGGCAGCAGGTTGCGCCACCCCGCGAACACCGGCAGGGCGATGACGGCAGCGGTGTCGAGGGCCTTGCTGAGCAGGTCCGCGAGCCGACCCGCCGCGGCGACGTCCGCGAAGCGACGGGTGCCGAAGGCCGCGCACTCCCCGGCGTAGACCTCTGACGCCTTGCGCGGCTCGATGGCCGCGAGGCCCTTGTTCCAGGCCTTCACCTGCACGACCGGGTTGAAGAAGCCGAAGGCCGCGACAACCGCATCGGGGTCGGCGTTGCCGAGCACCCCGCCACGGCCGATGTGGTACCAGGCCCACGGGTCGAGCCCGAGCTCCGCGCCCTTGGCGAAGACAGTGGCGTCGAACATCCACTCCCCGCCGACCTGTCCGACCGCACCAGCGATCCCTCGAACGCACTCGTCAGGCGTCACGCCACTCCCCCTCTGCCACGATCACCGCAGGTCCTTCCAGCGTCACGTGCCCGTCCTCCCGCCAGGTGACGGTCAGCCGTCCGCCCGGCACATCGACCGCGTACGCCGATCCGCGCGGGATCCCGAGCCTCAGCACCGTCGCGACGACAGCCGCGCAGGCACCCGTGCCGCAGGACCGCGTCTCGCCGACCCCCCGCTCGTGTACCCGCATCCGCAGGTGACCCTCGGCGACGTCCTCGACGTACTCGACGTTGAGGTCCTTGCGGGAAGGGTCGAGCACGCCGAGCGCCTCGACCGACGCGACGTGGACGACCGCGTGCGGGTTGCCCATGTCGACTGCAGTCGCAGGGATCCCGTCGATGTCGAGGGCCGCACCGACGACGGCCGGCCCCATGTCGACGAGGACGCTGCCGTCCTTGACGTCGACCTCCTTGATGCCGCCCCGGGTCTCGAGCTGCAGGTGGCCCTCCGACTCGAGCCCTGACTCGACGAGGTAGCGGGCGTAGACGCGTACGCCGTTGCCGCACATCTCCGCGATCGACCCGTCGGCGTTGCGGTAGTCCATGAACCACAGGCCGTCCGCGCCGCGGACGACCCGCAGTACGCCGTCCGCGCCGAGGCCGGCGCGGCGGTCGCACAGCCGTCGCACCAGGTCTGCGGTCAGGTCGAGGCTGTCGCCGAGGTCGGGGAGCAGCACGAAGTCGTTCTCCGTGCCATGGCCCTTGAGGAAGCGCACACCGGTCAGCGTACGCAGGTGTCCTGCCAACGCAGCTCGAGGTAGGCCTCCAGCCCGGCGACGTGCAGCTGCACGGAGACTCCGTCGACCACCGCGCCGAGCAGGTCGGGCCGGCTGCTCGCCGCGGCCCGGTCGAGGGCAGGCCGCGCGAGGTCGCACCGCGCTACGTCCGCCACGAGGTCGAGCTGCTTGACGACCAGCTCGCCGACGCTCAGCGGACGGCGGCGGTCCCGCCCGGGGAGCGGGAGCGGCAACGGCGTCGTCGCTGCGAACGAGAACCCTGCGAACGACACCGTCGACAGCGTGCGTGGCTGGGTCGAGACGTCCACGAGCCCGATCCGCACCCTCGTGCGCGAGCCGTGCGTGACCGTGCTCGTCACGACCCGCACCGCCTCCGGGCCGGGCAGCGGGTCGCAGGTGCTCGCCGGCTGGTGGATGCCCTGCACGTGCACCCGGACGCGCAGGCTGCGGTCCGCCGTCACCACCTGCAGCAAGGAGGGCAGCAGCACGGGTCCGTCGCAGCCGATCGCGTGCGTCAGGGTGAGTCGTGTGCCGTTGCCCAGGCGAGTCGGTGACCGGCTTTCGAGGACCCAGCCCGCGTCGGGCCGGATCGCCTGCACCCCGTCGACATCCGGTGCAGCGCCGCTGATCGCGACGTCGAGCCGGAAGGAGGACGGCGTGGCCACGACGACGGTGTGACGGGTGCCGACGGCCGTGAGCCCGCTGTCCGCCGTACTCGCTGAGAGGTGCCGCGCTGCTGCCACCGCGACCACGAGCACCGTGGCGGTGACGAGCGCGAGCGCGCGCTCGGCGTGGCTCCACGTGGCACGGGAGGCGAGGGCCGGGGTCGGCCGGGCGTGCGGGTCGATGACGGTGACGGGCGGGCCGTCCGTCACCGGCATCGCTCCTGACGAACCCGCACCGCGAGCTGCGGCAGGTCTGCGCTCGCCACCGTCAGGTACGCCGGTCCGCCGCGGCCGGCGATCGACACGCCGACCAAGGGGGCGGTCTTCCCGCAGCCGCGGGCGTCGAGGACGACGATCATGCGCAGCGTCGTGTGGGGACGCAGCACCGTCGGCAGTGGCTTGCTGGTGCGCACGTGCAGCTGCCCGACCGCGACCCGCTTGAGGGTGACGAGGTGCGCGCTGCGGTTGGTGACCACGAGCGCCAGCTGCAGGCCACCGGGGACGCGTACCGTCCCGGATGCCTTGAGCACCAGGGCCCGGCGGGCGTCGACGTCGCCGCAGGCCTCGCGACCGGTGCGGCGCACGACCTCGGCCAGGCCGGGTTCCGTCAGCAGGTCGACGGCGCGGCGCTGGCCGTGCAGCTCCACGACGGCTTCGGCCGTGATCGGGAGCGGCGGGTCGCCCTTGCAGTCGACGGTCCGGACCAGACCGACGCTCTTGTTGTGCACGGCCTCCCAGCCGTCGCCGGTGACGTGCGCGTCGACGAGCTCGGCGCGGGTGCCGGACGTGACCGACAGGACCACCGCGACACGGTGGTCGGTGGCGACACCGACGGCGGTGACGTCGAAGACCGCCTTGGCCAGAGTGGCGCGGGCGACGACGTCATCGTGGTGGTCCTCCCGCCGCAGCGCGACGAGCGCCGCTGCGCCCGCCACCAGCAGCAGGACGAGAACCCCGGCGAGCGCGGCGATCGGCCCGCGGCGCCGGTGCAGGACGGCAGGGATGACGTCCTGGGCGGCCACGCCGAAAGGCTAGATCAGACGCCGTCTCTTGGGAGGGGGAAAGGGAGTGCGCGGGTCGTGTCGTCCACGACGCCGCCGCGCCAGCCCATGCCCTGGGTGAGCAGCCAGCGGGCCTTGTCTGCGCGCTGCGCCGAGGCGAACAACCAGCCGTGGGCGCGGTCGCACCCCAGCTCGATCAGGCGCGCGTGCTCCGACCACTCCTCGACGCCCTCCGCGACGACGTACATGCCGCGGGCGTGCGCCCGGTCGATGACGCTCGCGACGAGGACGTCGTCGTGGTCGGGGTTGCCGACGCCCCGGACGTACTGGTGGCCGAGCTTCACGGCGTCCACCGGGAGCGCCTCGATGGCACCGAGGGTGGCGTAGAAGCTGCTGAAGTCGTCCACGGCGAGGGCCACGCCGGCGGACCGGAGCGCGACGAAGAGGGGCGCAGCGTCGCGGCCGAGCTCGAGGCAGGCCTGCTCGGTGACCTCCAGGCCGAGCGCCCCGTGCGGCAGGTCGAAGTCGCGCACAATCTGACGGACGAGCTGGGCGAAGCCCTCGGCGCGGACCTGCTCGGCAGAGACGTTGAGCCACAGCTGCCGGCGCTCCCCGCGCAGGCCCAACCAGGTGGCGACCTCCGCCGCGCCGGTGCGCAGCACCCATTCGCCGATCGGTGAGATCTCGCCGGTGCGGATCGCCAGGTCCAGGAAGTCGGCGGGGCCGAGCACACCGAGTGCGCCGTGGTGCCAGCGCAGCAGGCCCTCCATGGCCACGATGGCCCCGGACTCGAGCTCGATCTCGGGCTGGTAGACGAGCTCGAGCGTGCCATCCGTGGCAGCGCGGTGCAGGGCGGCGTGATCGACGGCCGGGATGCTCATGATCACACTGTCGTCCCCAATGTCCGATCTGGGACATGGCGAGACGGGGTGGTTAGTCCTAGTCAGGGCTGTCTAGGACCTGCAGGGCCTGCTGCAGCAGCGGCCTGGTCGGGTCGAGCCACGTGATGCGTGGGTCGCGGCGGAACCACGACCGCTGCCGTCGCACGAAGCGGCGGGTCGCGACCTTGGTCTGCTCCTTCGCCTCCGCCTCCGTGAGGATGCCCGCGAGCTGCTGCCCGGCCTGCGCGTACCCGAGCGCCCGCGCAGCGGTGACCCCGAGCTCGCCGAGGCCCCGGACCTCCTCGACCAGGCCTTGCTCCCACATCCGGTCCACCCGGGCGTCGACCCGGTCGGCGAGGTCCTCACGGTCCAGGCCGAGGTAGGTGGTCGGGACGTGCTCCTGGTACGCCGTCATGGCGCCAGGCATCGCTCCGGTCAGGGTGACCACCTCGAGAGCGCGGACGACCCTGCGGCCGTTGCTGGGCTCCATCCGGGCGGCCGCCTCAGGGTCGAGCTGCTTCAGCCGCGCGTGCAGGCGACCGGAGCCGTGCGCTGCCAGCTCCGCCTCGAGCTCCGCCCGCAGCTCCGGGTCCGTGCCAGGGAACTCGAGCTCGTCCAGCGCCGCCCGCAGGTAGAGGCCGGACCCGCCCACGAAGACCTTCATGGGCCCCTCGAGCAGGCCGCGGGCCAGCTGCTGGTAGTCGGCGACGCTCGCGGTGCGGCTGACGTCCCACACGTCGAGCAGGTGGTGCGGGATCCCCTGCCGTTCCTCGACGGTGAGCTTCGCCGTACCGATGTCCATGCCGCGGTAGAGCTGCATCGAGTCCGCGTTCACGACCTCGGCATCCAGCGTCTGCGCCAGCTCGACCGCCAGGTCCGACTTCCCGGTGGCCGTCGGCCCGACCACCGCGATGACCCTCACTCCACCCCCATCCCCACCCCCCGCGTGAAGGGATACTGCGATGGCCTTGTGGGGCGGCGGTTCATGCGGGGGTGGGGCACATGGCGAGGGTAGGGGTCAGGTGACGGTGGCGGTCACCGTGTAGCTGCCGGCCTTCGTGCCGCTGTAGACGTAGACGCCGATGTACCAGTAGGCGGCCGCGGGGCTGCTGATCGTGACGGTCTCGGAGTTGCTGCTGGTGGCGCTCGAGCCGTCGGACGCGCTGGTGGTGGGCTTGGCACCGGCCTTGACGTAGAGGTCCAGGTCCGGGTTGCAGGACAGCCCCAGCGTGCCGCAGCTCGGCCCGGTCATCGCGACCTTGAGCTGGCTCGTGCCGGCCGGCACGAGGATCTTGGTGTACTGGTAGCTGCCGGCGGCCCCGCTCGTCGCGGTGCGCGCCTGGCCGCTGGTGACGGTCGGGGTGGCCGGGTCGGGATCACCGGGCGCGGTCGGGCTGGCGGTGGGGCTGACCGTGGGACTTGCGGTCGGGCTCGGGTTCGCCGTGGGGCTCACGGTCGCGGTAGCTGTCGGGGTCGGCGACGGCGTGGTGTCGAAGGCGGCGAACAGCCCCTTGCCGGTGCTCTGGTACGCGATGGTCGCCCACGCATCGGTGGACTGCGACTGCGTACCGGTCGGCGCGGCGCAGGCGTTGATGCAGCCATCGGCGTACCCGACGACGACCCGGCCGTCCTTCGTGACGTTGGCGTCCATGAAGTCGAGCAGGTTGCGCCCGCTGCTGCAGCTGGTGCCGTCGGCGCACATCCAGCCGCGCTGCACCGGGTCGGTCGTGGCCTTCACCGTCGACCATGTGGCGCCGCCGTCGTAGCTGTAGCTGACGTACAGGTCCCACACGCCGGGCCAGTTGGCCGCGAACGGGTTGCCGCCCGTGGTGGAGCCGAGGTAGGCCACGGCCACCCGACCGTTGTCACCTGCGGTCACGGCCTGGAAGGTGCTCGTCAGGATGGCGGGGCTCATGGTCGCGCCCAGGTCGACGGGCGTGGACCAGGTGGAGCCGTGGGTCTTGGAGAAGGCGACGTACGGGTGGTTGTTCGCGCCCTGCCACGCCTCGTACACCGTGTTGTCCGGCGTGGTGGCGACGGACGGGTCGAAGCCGGTCGAGGGCTCGCTGGAGCCGGGGATCGTGTACGACGTCCAGCTGGAGCCGTTGTTCGTCGTGATGCCGCCGCCCGCGACCCCGCCGCAGTGCGCGTTGGGCAGGTACGCCGTCCCGTCGGCGCTGACCTTGACGTGCCCGTGCAGGCTGCTGCAGGCGCCGTTCACGAGCACCGGTGCGCCGAAGGTCAGGCCGCCGTTGGTGGAGGTCGCGCAGGCGTCGTTGCCGTTCTGCGCGCAGTAGTAGACGGCGCGGCTGTAGGTGCTGCCGAGCGGCGCCGCACCCTTCCACGGGCCGCTGCCGATGCTCTCGTGGTCGAACACGCCCGCGCAGGCGTTGCCCTGCTGCGTCCAGCTGCCGCCGTCGTTGTCGGTGTAGGCCAGCGAGGAGCACTCACCCGCGAGACCGCCGGCGAAGGTGCGACCGGTGGTCCGGTCGGTCGCGAGGATCGGGTCGATGTTGAAGACGCTGGTCGGCGGCGAGACGTCCGTCCAGGTGGGGGTGCCAGCGGCGTTGACCGTGACCTTGTAGGTGCTCGCGTACGACTGGTACATCAGCGCGCCCGTGTTGCCGTTCACCCCCAGGCTGGGCTCACCGGCGTTGTCGCTGTTGCCCAGCGAGCTCGGCGCCGCGAGGTTCGTGAAAGCCGGCGTGCCGCTGAGGGCATCGGCCGGCCCGGAGGTGCTGACGAGGGCGACCGTCGCGACGACGGCAGCGGAGGCGAGCAGGACGGCAGGGCGCGTCAGACGCATGAAGGGCTCCGGGGGGTAGGAGGACTACTCCTTCAACGGCGGATCAGACCAAACCTCGCAAACCGGGCGTCAGGCCGGGACGCCCACGCTCGGCATCCCCAACGAGACGCCCGGCGTGCGCGCCGCCTGGCCGGCTTCGTGCCTGTCACCGGCCTGGGTACGGCGGTGGCCGGCCAGCGGGCCGTCCGCGAGCAGGTAGTGGGGTGCTGCCCCCGTCACGGTGGTGGTGACGACATCCCCGGGCCGCACCCCCGGCACCCGGGTGAGGTGGACGAGCCGGTTGTCGCGGGCCCGCCCCGTCATGCGGCCGGGGCCGTCCTTGCGGCCCTCGCCCTCGGAGATCAGCACCTCGACCGCTCGGCCGACCTGGGCCTGCATGCCCTCGTAGGTGATCCGGTCCTGCAGAGCAGCCAGCCGCTGGTAGCGCTCAGCCACCACCTCAGCCGGCACCTGGTCCGGGTAGTCGGCAGCCGGAGTACCCGGGCGGGTGGAGTACTGGAACGTGAAGGCGCCAGAGAACCGGCTCTGGGCGACCACGTCGAGGGTGGCCTGGAAGTCTTGCTCGGTCTCCCCGGGAAAGCCCACGATGATGTCGGTCGTGATCGCCGCGTGCGGGATCTGCTGGCGGACCCGGTCGAGGATGCCGAGGTAGCGCTCCGAGCGGTAGGACCGGCGCATCCTGCGAAGGACGTCGTCGGAGCCGGACTGCAGCGGCATGTGCAGGCTCGGGCAGACCGCGACCGTCTCGGCCATCGCCGCGATGACGTCGTCCGTGAAGTCACGGGGGTGCGGGCTCGTGAAGCGGACCCGCTCAAGACCCGTGGCACCCACAGCCCTCAGCAGCTTGCCGAAAGCTTCCCTGTCGCCGAAGGAACGCCCGTAGGAGTTGACGTTCTGACCGAGCAAGGTGACCTCGAGAACCCCTTGGGCCACAAGGACTTCCACCTCCCTGAGGATGTCCTCGGGGCGGCGGTCCTGCTCCTTGCCGCGCAGCGCGGGGACGATGCAGAAGGTGCAGGTGTTGTCGCAGCCGACGCTGATGCTCACCCACGCCGCGTACGTCGACTCGCGGCGCGCCGGCAGCGTCGACGGGAAGACCTCGAGGGACTCGAGCAGCTCGACCTGCGCCTCCTTCTCGATGCGGGCGCGCTCGAGCAGCACAGGCAGCGACCCGACGTTGTGCGTCCCGAAGACGACGTCGACGTACGGCGCCTTCTCGACGATCAGGCCCTGGTCCTTCTGCGCCAGGCAGCCGCCGACGGCGATCTGCATGCCGGGGTTCGCGTCCTTGACCGGCTTGAGGTGGCCGAGGTTTCCGTAGAGCTTGTTGTCGGCGTTCTCCCGCACCGCGCAGGTGTTGAAGACCACGAGGTCGGGGGTCGAGCCGTCAGCGGCAGGGACGTAGCCGGCCTCGTCGAGCAGGCCGCTGATCCGCTCACTGTCGTGCACGTTCATCTGGCACCCGAAGGTGCGCACCTCGTAGGTCCTCACGGGACCAGGCTATGCGTCAGGCGTAGGTGAAGGTGTAGGTCACCTTGGCAGTCGGGGCACCGAGCAGGTTGCAGACCCAGAAGGTCAGCGGTGCCTTCCGCTTGAACTTGTCGGTCGTCTCCTCGTGCGGCGTCGGGCTGTGCGAGGAGTCCTCGATGACCCCGTCCGCGTCGAGGATGTAGAGGTCCCAGTCGGCGTTGACGGTGCTGTTGTGCGTGACGTCCGTGCTGTCCAGGACGACACGCAGCGTGCCCGCGGCCGGAACGGTGAACGGGTGCTTGTTCTGCGACGCGGGGTTGATCCCTGCGCAACCGTCCTTGAGCGCGCCGAGCGCCTCGCCCGACGGGTCGGGTGGCAGGTTGAGGGTGTAGCTGCCCTTGATGGGCTTGGGCTTCTTGGCCTTCGCAGCGTGTGCGGGCACGGCGCCTGCGGCGACGACCGCGAGCAGGGCGACGACGACGACGGGGCGACGCGACATGACGGGCTCCATGAGGTAGCTGGGTGCTTGGTGGAGTTCGACGTCCGGGCTCGGACTCCTGCTTACCGTCCTGCCGAGGGGCGACCGGCCTGAGCTACAGCGCCAGGACCGTCGTGAGGTCCCTTGCGACCTGCCCGCCCTCTTCGAGGGCGATGTCCAGAGCCCTGGGTACGTCGAGATCGCCGGCCAGCGCGATCAGCACCTGCTCCCAGGCGGCATCGCTCGACGCATTGGTGCCGGCCGCCTTGTAGAGCTCGTCGTTGCGACCGGCGGCCCGTTCGAGCAGCTCCGGCGTGTAGTCCCACGGCTCGTCGTAGCGGCGATCGAGCAGCAGGGTCCGGACGGCTCCCGGGCTCGACGCGGCGATCAGGTCCTTCGCGAACACGAGGTTGCCGACGGACTTGGCCATCTTCTGGCCCTCGAGCTGCACGATGCCGACGTGCATCCAGGCCCTCGCGAACGGCTGCACGCCCGTCACCGCCTCCGCCTGCGCGGCCTCGAAGGCGTGGTGCGGGAACCGAAGGTCCGCCCCGCCGGCGTGCAGGTCCATGCTCGGCCCGTAGGTGCTCAGTGCCATCGCGGTGCACTCGGCGTGCCAACCGGGTCGGCCCGGGGCACCGAAGGGGCTGGCCCAGGCGGGCTCGCCCTCCGCGCTGACCTGCCAGACGGCTTGGTCCAGCGGATCGCGCTTGGCGGGGTCGTCGAGCCGGCCGCCGTACTCCTTGAGGAGCTGCTCGGCGGTGTGGCGATCGATCCCGGCGCGCTCCACGACCGCCGCGCCGGGCAGGTACACCGAGCCCTGCTCGACGTAGGCAGCGCCTCGGTCGAGCAGCGACTGGGCGAGCGCGATGACCTGCGGGATGAAGACGTGCGCTCGCGGCTCGAACGCCGGCTTGCGGACATGGAGGGCATCCATGTCCTGCTCGAAGTGGAACTGCTGGACCGCGGCGAACTGCTCGTAGAGGCCGCCCGCGCGCTCCGCCGCAGCGAACAGGACGTCATCCACATCGGTGACGTTGCGGCACACCTCGACGTGGCTGCCGAGCCTTCTCAAGACCCGGTCCACGGCGTCGACCCAGACGTAGGTGGCGGCGTGGCCGAGGTGCGTCACGTCGTATGGCGTGACGCCGCAGACGTAGATCCGGGTGCGGCCGACGACCGACAGGTCGGTGCCGCCGAGCGTCATGCGTGGTGCCATGCGCCCAGCCTGCCACTACCCCAGGTGGGAGAGGCCATCGGTGTCGAGCGTCGGGATCTCGGTGCCCTCGGCCTCGAGCTCCTCCTTGACGATCCGGAACGCGAGTCCGCCGGAGTACCCCTTGCGCGCCAGCATCCCCGCCAGCCGGCGGATCCTGGCGTCCGTGGCCAGCCCCTTCGTCGAGCCGAGCTTCCGCCGTACCAGGGTGCGTGCGGTCTCTTCCTCCAGCTCCGGGTCCACGCGGGTGACCGCCTCGCGGATCAGCTCGTCGTCCACGCCCTTGCGGCGGAGCTCCTGGGACAGCGCCCGCCCGGCGAGGCCCTTGCCGCGGTGCCGGCTGGTCACCCACATGTTCGCGAACAGCGCGTCGTCGATGATGCCGACGTCCTCGAACCGCTCGAGCACCTCGTGGGC
>JBHEMB010000421.1:0-5368 GCA_046262855.1 Mycobacteriales bacterium
CCTCCTCCAGGTCGAGCATCCGGCTCGTGTGGAAGGCCAGCGCGTCCTCGCTGCCGTGCAGGAACGTGTCGTGACGCGTCTCGTGCAGGTGCTCGAGCTCGCGCTCGAGGGCCTCGTCGGTCAGGGCGGGCGGCGGGATCCCAGTCATGGTCGGCCTCTCCTCGCGTCGGTGCACGGATGCAACACCCGCACGGGCTTCACAGCAAGGGCTCGAGCAGGTCGCCGTGCTCCGCCACGCGGAACAGCACGTCGTCGCTGAGGAAGACGAGGTCCGACGCAGCTGAGCACGAGGACACCTCTTCCCAGGTGAGCGGCGTCGACACCGTCGGCTCGTCGCGGGCCCGCAGCGAGTAGGCGCTGACGGTTGTCTTCGCCCCGTTGTTCTGCGACCAGTCGACGAAGACCTTCCCGGGCCGCACCGCCTTCGTCATCCGGGACACCACGAGGTCGGGGTGCTTGCTCTCGAGTGCCTCCGCGACCTTCTTGGCGTACTCCGAGGTGTCCCGGACGGGGGCACGGGCCAACAGCTGCATGCCCTTGTTCCCGGAGGTCTTCGGGTACAGCTCCAGGTCGAGCTCGTCGCGGAGCAGCTCCGCGACCCGACAGCACTCCACGATGGTCGCCGGCGGCCCAGGATCGAGGTCGAAGACGAGCAGGTCCGGGGTCTTGCGCCCGACCTTCCACTGGTGCGTGTGCAGCTCGAGCGCTGCCAGGTTCGCCGTCCACACCAGGGTCGGCAGGTCGTCGCAGACGACGTAGTCGATGGTCTCGCGGTTCTTCGTGGACCCCGGTGACGGCAGCGTGACCGTCCGGACCCAGGAGGGCGTGCCCTGCGGCTTGTTCTTCTCGAAGAACATCTGCCCGTCGGTGCCGTTCGGGTAGCGCTTGCGGGTCAGCGCCCGGTCTCGCAGGTGCGGGAGCAGCACCGGGGCGATCCGCGAGTAGTAGTCGATGACCTGCCCCTTGGTGAACCCGCTGGGGTACAGCACCTTCTCGAGGTTCGTGAGCTTCAGCGTCTGCCCCTCGACGTCCACCATGACCTCGCTACTGCTGGTCACGGGTCACCTCCTCCGGTGAGATGTCCTCGCGCAAGCCCTTGTACGACGGATGGCGAAGCCTGCCGTCCCTCGTCCACTCGGTGTACTCGACCTCTGCCACGAGGCGGGGCTCGACCCACACGGCATCCTTGGCGTACTGCCGGGGGACCTCGCCGGCGAACGGAGAGTCCTGGCGGCGCAGGGCGTCCAGCTGCTTGCCGAGAGCCGTCAGTGTCGCGGCCGAGAACCCTGTCCCCACGTGCCCGGCGTAGCGCAGGCCCTCGGGAGCGTGCACGCCGAGCAGCAGTGACCCGATCCGCCCTGCCCGCCCGCCTTCGCCGGGTTTCCACCCGGCGATGACGGCGGATGCCCGCTTCACGTGCTTCAGCTTCAGCCAGCAGTCGCTACGACGTCCGGGCGTGTACGTCGAGTCGCGCCGCTTGGCGACCACGCCCTCGAGCCCCTGGGCGCGGGTGGCCTCGAGCAGCTCGCTGCCGTGGCCGAGGAACACCTCCGGCACCTGCCAGTGCTCACCCCGCAGCGCGAGACTCTCGAGTGCGGTCCGGCGCTCGTCATAGGTCAGCCCCAGCAGCGACGTCCCGTCGAGGTGCAGGACGTCGAACAGGACCAGCTGCACAGGCGTGGCGCGCAGCAGTGCGGGGGCCGGCTTCGCGACGTGCATGCGGACCTGCAGGGTCGCGAAGTCCGAGCGGCCAGCGGGGGTCATGGCAACGATCTCCCCGTCGAGCAGCGCCGTCCTCGACCCCAGCTGTTGTCCCAGCCCGCGCAGCTCCGGGTAGGACGACGTGATGTCGTTGCCGTTGCGGCTGCGGACGGTGAGCCGGCCACCGTCGACCCAGACCAGGGCCCGCACGCCGTCCCACTTCACCTCGAAGGCCCAGCCGTCCTCGTCCCGGGGCATCGTCCCGGCGGTGGCCAGCATGGGTGTGACGTCCTTCGGCAGCGGCGTCCCTTCTGGTGGCGGGCCGTCCATGCGATGCACCATCCCGTCGCTCGCGCGGTAGCGCTTCAAGGGCACGGCCTCATCCTGCTCCGCCAGGGCCCGGCCTGAACCCTCGCGCGCCGGCGGGGTCGACGGGGGGCGCGAAGGGTGTCCGGTTTGCCCTACCTTGAGATTCTCGGCCGGGGCGGGTGTGTGGACCCGTCCCGGCCGCTCGGCCTAGCGTGATCGTTCCGGCACAGGGGTAGGAGCGGAGCATGCGGTCCATCTGGAAGGGCGCGATCAGTTTCGGGCTGGTCACCATCCCGGTGAAGCTCTACAGCGCGACCGAGCAGAAGGACGTCACGTTCCACCAGGTCCGCCGCTCTGACGGCAGCCGCATCAAGTACAAGCGGGTGGCGGCGGCCGACGGCGAAGAGGTCGCCTACGGCGACATCGCCAAGGGCTACGAGCTGCCCAGCGGCGAGACGGTGGTGCTCACCGACGACGACTTCAAGGACCTCCCGCTCGCGACGAACAAGGCGATCGACGTGCTGACCTTCGTGCCGCTCGAGGAGGTCGACCCGATCTACTTCGAGAAGAGCTACTACCTCGAGCCGGAGAAGACCGGTGCGAAGCCGTACGTGCTGCTGCGCGAGGCCCTGGAGCAGTCCGGGAAGGTCGCCATCGTCAAGGTGGCCCTGCGCAGCCGGGAGTCGCTGGCCACGCTGCGGGTGCGGGAGGGCGTCTTCGTCCTCGAGACGATGCTGTGGCCCGACGAGGTGCGCGCCCCGGACTTCGCCTTCCTCGACGAGGACATCGAGGTCCGGCAGCAGGAGCTCGCGATGGCCGGATCCCTGATCGAGACGCTGGCCGGCGAGTTCGACCCCAGCCAGTACAGCGACTCCTACCGCGAGGCGCTGCAAGCCGTCATCGACGCCAAGGTGGAGGGTCGCGAGGTGGTGCAGCCTGAGGAGGCCCAGCCGTCGACCGGGACCGTCGTCGACCTGATGGCCGCCCTGCGCGCCAGCGTCGAAGCGGCCAAGAAGGGCACTGCCGCGGAGAAGCCGGCCCAGAAGCAGCCGGCGGGCAAGAAGGCGGCCGCGAAGAAGGCCGCGCCGAAGCAGACCGCGGCGAAGAAGACCGCGGCGAAGAAGACCGCTGCCAAGAAGGCCCCGGCCCGCAAGTCGGCCTGAACCGGGCAAACCGACGGCCGGTTAGTCCGAACGGGTGCCGTCGGAACCGGATACCCCCTAGCGTTCGGCCCTCTTGGGGACAGGCGGTGCGCACGATGGTCAAGGGGAAGCAGACTGCGCTGACCCCATCCGACCTGGAGCACCCGTGAGCGTCATGGACAACAGCGAGCTCATCGCTGCGCTCCGTGCCGTGCCGGGTGTCAGCGACGCCGACGTGACCCCCGACCCTGACGGCGGTCTCGGCACGCTGCGGCTCGACCTCGAGCCCGGCGTCGACGAGGCGGCCGTTGCCAGCTCCGTCGGCCGGCTGCTGCGCGAGCAGTTCGGTCTGGGTGTCGACGCCGATCGGGTGCAGGTGGTCGAGGATGCGACGACGATCGAGCCCGACGCAGGTCCGTCGGTCCCCGAGCAGCGCTCCGCCGCCCGGCCGGCTATCGCGCGGATGCACCTGGTGAGCTCCGGTCTGGACGTCACCGCCTCGGTGACGCTGTCCTCGGGGACGGCGCAAGCGACAGGTGAGGCCCGTGGCGCCGCGTCGCAGACCGGCGTGCACCGTGCGGTGGCCACGGCGACGCTGCGTTCGGTCGAGCAGCTCGTCGACGGGCAGGTGCGCTTCGAGCTCGACCACCTCGAGGTCACCCCCATGGGTGCGGAGCGGACAGTCGTCGTCTCGCTCACTCTGCTGACCAGCCGAGGGGCCGAGCGGCTCACCGGCGCTGCCGGTGTCCGGGAGGACGTCCGCCAGGCCGTCATCCGCGCCACGCTCGACGCCCTCAACCGGCGTCTGGAGATGCTGCTCACCGAGGTATGAGACCGTCCCCCGGTGACGGTGGTCCTTCCAGGTGTCCCTGTTGACCGAGGTCCGTACGGCCGAGGGCAACAGGCGGGGTCGGTTTGTGCCGAAACACCCGTTGTGTGGGGGACTGCGGACCGGCTGGTGAGCGTGCGCGTGGCGCGGCTGGAGCCGGCGGCGGCCTGCACGGATGCCGCCGAAGCTGTGCGCCACAGCCGCCCAGTGAGCGCGCCGGACGCCGTTCGGTGCGAAACTCCCGACGTGAGCCCTGACAGGGAGGAACAGCCACGGTGACCGAGACCTCAGCGGGGGCCCCAGGCGGACAGATGTCCGACCGGATGCAGGCCCTCCTTTCGGCCGCTGCCGAGGAGCAGGTGCGCGAGCAGCGCGCGGTGTCGACCATCCTGGCCGAGCTGCGCGGTCAGGTAGCGGGGCTCGGCGAGGGTGTCCGCGCCGCAGCCTCGGAGGCGACGGTCGAGCGCCTCGGTGGCGTCGTCAGCACCGTGGTCGCCGACCTGCGCACGTCCACCTCGCTGCTCGGGCAGCGCATCGAGGCTCTCTCCAAGCGCGTCGACGCCGTCGCGGCGGAGACGGCGGCGCCCACCGAGCAAGCCGCAGTCCGGCTCGCCGCCCTCGGTGCCGACATCGCCGCCCAGGGCGAGCTCGTAGAGCGGATGACGGCTGCCCTGAACCAGCTCGCCGGCTTCCCCAGCGCCCTCGCCGCGCTGCAGCAGGACGTGGCGGGCCTGCACGACCGGCTGCAACCGCTGGCCGAGGTGCGCGCCAGCATCGGCGACCTCGGGGTCCGGACGGCGCACTCCCTCGAGCAGCTGCGACCGCAGCTCAACGCGCTCCAGACCAAGCTCGACCTGATCGGCAACGTGCCCGACACGGAGCGGCTCCGCGACGCGGTGGTCGACGCGCTGGGTCACCGGCTGGAGAGGCTCGAAGAGGCGGCGGCCCGTCCGGTGGTCGGCCCCGAGGCCCTCAAGGGCCACTTCGGCGACCTCCGGGCCTCGCTGGACAGCCAGACGGGCGATCGCTTCGACGAGGTGCAGGCTGCCCTCACCGCCCTCGAGAACCGCCTGGGCCAGGTCGGCGAACGGGTCGCGGACGTGGGCGATGCTGCCGGCGGGGTGCCGGCCGTTTCGGCCGAAGTGGCTCGCCTGCACACCCGTCTCGACGACGTCGCGGCCCTCCGTGAGCAGGTCACGAGGCTCGCCCAGGGCATCGCCGCCCTTCAGGAGGACAGCACCGGCACCGCGCTGACACTGGGGCTCGCCAGCGTGCGCGACGACCTGCACCACCTCGAGGAGCGGCTCGCCGAGCAGGCGCCTCCCTCGAACGACGAGGTCGCGGCGCTGGTCAGCCAGCGCGTCGCGGACCGGCTGGTCGAGACCCT
>JBHEMB010000422.1:0-19061 GCA_046262855.1 Mycobacteriales bacterium
CAGTCGGAGGCGACGAGCCTGCAGACGCAGGTGAGCAAGTACAGCAACGTCACCGCTGTATACGACGCCGCGGCTGCCGCACAGGCCCAGCTCACGACGGCTATGGGACCGGAAGTGCGCTACTCCCAGCTGCTGCACGACCTGAGTCTCTCGGTGCCGAGCACCGTCTGGCTCAAGACCCTCAGCTACACGCAGACCCCTCCAAGTGCCGTCGCGCCGGCGCCCTCGTCCCCGGCCACGGTCGGCAGTCCCGGAGCCAGCGCGACAAGCACCGCGCCGATCGGCACTGCGATATTCACGGGTGTCGGCTTCGACCATGACGACCTGGCGCTGTGGCTCGAATCGCTCGCGGGCCTCAAGGCCTACACGAACGTGTATTTCTCGAACTCGACCGAGGGCCTGATCGGCCAGCGCAAGGTCGTCAACTTCAGCTCGACCGCAGACATGACCTCCCGGGCCCTCTCGGGCCGCTACCTGAAGCCGCTCGGAGACTGACGTGGATACGCTCAAGAAGTGGACAGCCCTGGCTGTGGTGGCCGCCCTGGTCATCCTCGCCGGAGGCTGGTTCCTGCTGGTTTCGCCGAAGCGGACGGACGCTGCGGCGCTCCGGACGCAGGCGGCTGAGAAGCAGCGTGCGAACCTAGCCCTGCAGACGCAGCTCGCCCAGCTCAAGGCACAGGCCAAGGACCTGCCAAAGCAGCAGGCCAAGCTCGCGGCCGTGGCGGCGAAGATCCCGAACAACTCAGCTATGCCCGCGCTCGTCCGGGCGCTGAACAAGGCTGCGTCGGACGCCAACGTCGAGCTGGTGTCTGTGTCGCCCGCAGCGCCGACCCCCGTCGTCGCGGCGGCTGCAGCGACCACCGCAACTGCGGCGAACGGGACCGGCGCCGCCGCCGGTGGAACTGGCGCCGCGGGTCTCCTCCAGCAGATCCCCGTGACCTTGAACGTCGTTGGCAGCTACTTTCAGGTCGCTCAGTACCTCGACCGGCTCGAGGGTCTCACTAGGGCATTCCGCGTCACCGGGTTCGTTCTGGCCCCAGGTGCCAATCCTGTCAAGCCGAGCATCAGCCAGGCGTCGACCGACTCCGGAAAGGTCCTCTCGGCGAACATCACAGGCCAGGTCTATCAGACCACTGGTTCAAGCGCCGCCGCCCCGGCTGTTGGGAAGTAGGACGACATGACTGACTACACCTTCGACGTTCCGGCGGATGACAAGGCTGGTAATCGCCGGCTACTCGTGATCGCAGGCGGAGCCGCGGGCCTCTTGATCCTCGGCGGTGCTGGGTTCCTGCTCCTCCAAGGCGGGTCCAGCGACACCAGCACCAACGTGTCGCTGCCGCGGCCAAATGTGCAGCACGTAAAGCCGATGACGACAACCCGGCACAAGGCCAGTGCCGCCTCCGTCAAGCTTCCCGTCGCCAGCTCGGTCCGGGTGGGCCGCGATCCCTTCCTCGCGCTGTACATGGCTCCGGTTGCACCGGCCGCGTCGAGCACTGGCACCACGACCAGCCCGACCACCCCGACGAGCACCACGAGCACGACGAGTGGGACGACGAACACCGCTGCCAACCAGCGCTACACGATCGTGCTGACCAAGATCACGTCCGACCCCGGTGGCGCCAAGCTGTTCACCTTCAAGATCGGCACCACCACGAAGACCGTCCTGCCGGCCCAGCGCTTCGGCAAGTACGGCGAGCTGGTCGTGCTGGCCTACCTCAGGAACAGCAAGGGCGCCGTCACCGGAGCGGTCCTCCAGGTCGGCGACGACAACCCGATCGGGGTGCCCATCGGGGTGAAGACCTCCGTCCAGTAAGGAGCATGGGAGACTGATCCCATGCTTCGCTGGATCACCGCTGGGGAGTCCCACGGCCCCGCCCTCGTGGCGGTGCTCGAGGGGCTCCCCGCCGGCGTTTCTGTCACCACGCAGGACCTCGCGGACGACCTAGCTCGCCGCCGGCTCGGCTACGGCCGTGGGGCCAGGATGGCCTTCGAGCAGGACGTCGTCACGTTCCTCGGGGGGGTCCGGCACGGCATCACGCAGGGCGGCCCGGTGGCCGTCACGGTCGGCAACACCGAGTGGCCCAAGTGGCAAGAGGTCATGAGCGTCGACCCGGTCGACCCGGAGCTCATCGCCAACCGAGCCCGCAACGCGCCACTGACCCGGCCCCGGCCCGGCCACGCCGACCTCGTCGGGATGCAGAAGTACGGCTTCGACGACGCCCGCCCGGTGCTCGAGCGGGCCAGCGCCCGCGAGACCGCTGCCCGGGTCGCGCTCGGCAAGGTAGCCAAGCACTTCCTCAAGCAGGCCTATGGCATCGAGGTCCTGAGCCACGTCGTCAGCATCGGGGGAGCCACGACCGAGGACGCGGCGCTGCCGAAGCCGGAGGACCTCGCCCAGATCGACGCCAGCCCGGTGCGGGTCTTCGACAAGGACGCAGAGGCGAGGCTCATCGCCGAGGTCGACGCTGCGCACGACGAGGGCGACACGCTCGGCGGCGTCGTCGAGGTGCTCGCCTACGGCCTGCCGCCCGGGCTCGGCAGCCACGTGCACTGGGACCGGCGCATCGACGCCAAGCTCGCGGCGGCGCTGATGGGCATCCAGGCGATCAAGGGCGTCGAGGTCGGCGACGGCTTCGAGGTCGCCCGCAAGCGCGGCAGCCAGGTGATGGACGAGATCGTGTACGGCGACGACGGGCTGACCAGGACGAGCGGAAACCTCGGGGGGACCGAGGGCGGCATGACGTCCGGCCAGGTGCTGCGGGTGCGGGCCGCGATGAAGCCGATCAGCACGATCCCGCGGGCACTGCGGACGATCGACACCGCGACGGGGGAAGCCGCCGCCGCCCACCACCAGCGCTCGGATGTGTGCGCGGTGCCAGCAGCGGGCGTCGTGGCCGAGGCCATGGTCGCGCTGGTCCTCGCGGACGCGGCGCTGGAGAAGTTCGGCGGCGACTCGGTCGAGGAGACTCGGCGCAACTGTGAGAGCTACCTCAAGAGCCTCACGATCCGGTGACCGCACCGAAGATCGTCCTCGTCGGGCCTCCCGGCGCAGGCAAGACGACCGTGGGTCGGCAGCTGGCCCACCGGCTAGACCTCAGCTTCAGGGACACCGACGCCGACATCGAGGCCGCCCAGGGCAAGACCATCGCGGAGATCTTCTACGACGACGGTGAGGAGGCCTTCCGGGCCCTCGAGCGGGACGCGGTCCGGCTTGCCCTGAACGAGCACGACGGTGTGCTCAGCCTCGGCGGGGGAGCGGTGCTGGACGACGCGACCCGCGAGCTCCTCAAGGAGCACCACGTGGTGTTCCTCAACGTCGGGCTCGGCCCGGCGGCAAAGCGGGTCGGACTCGCCCGCGACCGCCCGGTGCTCGCCCTCAACCCCCGGGCCTCTCTCCACCAGCTCCTCGAGCAGCGGCTCCCCCTTTACCGCGAGGTGGCAACCGTCGAGATCCTCACCGACGACGAGTCCCCTGCCGCCATCGCGGACCGGATCATCGGTGATACCTTGTGAGACATGGCTGAGGTGAGCATCCGTGAGCTTCGCAATCACGGAGGTGACGTCATCGAGCGCGTAGCCAAGGGCGAGACGGCGATAGTCACCCGAGGCGGTGTGCCGGTTGCGGAGATCCGGCCCCTGGAGCGCCGCTCTCTCAGCGCCGAGGAGATCGTCGCCCGTTGGCGGGGGGTCCCTACCGTTGACCTGCAGAGCCTGCGGAACGACCTGGACGCGCTCATCGACAGCTCGCTGTGACCCCTCCGCTGCGCGGGATCCTCGACACGAGCACCGTCATCTCGCTCAACCGGCTCGCACCGGCGCAATTGCCGGCTGAGCCTCTGATCACCGCCATCACCTTGGCTGAGCTCTCGGTCGGACCGCTGGTCGCAAGCGCCGCCCGTGACCGCGCGGAGCGGCAGGCTGTGCTGCAACGTGCCGAAGCTGACTTTCCGTCATTGCCGTTCGACGCCGATGCGGCGCGAGCCTTCGGCCAGGTCGCGGCGAGTCTCCGGCGGAAGGGCCGGAAGGCTTCTGCCCCTGCTTATGACGCGATGATCGCGGCCATCGCGCTGTCCCGGCAGCTCCCCGTGTACACAACGAACCCTGACGACTTCGTGGGCATCGACGGGCTCGAGGTCGTGGAGGTCGTCCCGTGAGCAGCACCCGCATCGCGGTGAACACCGAGCGGCCGTACGACGTCGTCGTCGGCGAGGGCCTGCTCGGTGAGCTGCCCGCGCTCGTGGCCAAGGCGCAGCGGGTGGCGGTCGTGCATCCCGCGGCGCTGCGGGTCACGGGCGAGACGATCGTCGAAGACTTGCGCAGCAACGGGTTCGAGGCGCACAGCGTCGAGATCCCGGACGGCGAGCAGGCCAAGGACCTCAAGGTCGCCGCCTACCTCTGGGACGTCCTGGGCCAGGCCGGCTTCACGCGCACCGACGCGCTCGTGTCGGTCGGCGGGGGAGCGACGACCGACCTCGCCGGGTTCGTCGCGGCGACCTGGCTGCGCGGCGTCGATGTCGTGCACGTCCCGACGACGCTGCTCGGCATGGTCGACGCGGCCGTCGGCGGCAAGACCGGCATCAACACCACCGCAGGCAAGAACCTGGTCGGCGCGTTTCACGAGCCCAAGGGCGTCCTCTGTGACTTGACGGCCCTTGAAACGCTGCCCCGCCACGACCTCGTCAGCGGCCTCGCCGAGGTGGTGAAGGTCGGCTTCACGCACGATCCCCGGATCCTCGAGCTGATCGAGCAGGACGGCCCCGACGCCCATCTGCGCGAGCTCATCGAGCGCGCGATCGCGGTGAAGGCCGGTGTCGTCGCTGCCGACCTGACCGAGCAGGGCGGCCGCGAGACCCTCAACTACGGCCACACCCTGGGCCATGCCATCGAGAAGGTCGAGGACTACCGCTGGCGGCACGGTGCCGCGGTTAGCGTGGGCCTGGTCTTCGCCGCTGAGCTTGCGCGACTGGCCTGCCGGCTGGACGACGCCACAGCGGCCCGCCACGTCACCCTCCTCGAAGGAATCGGCCTGCCCACCTCGTACGACGGTGACTGGGACCGCCTGCTCGCCGCGATGCGCATCGACAAGAAGTCCCGGGCCAACCGGCTGCGGTTCGTGGTGCTCGACGGGCTGGCCAAGCCGCGGATCCTCGACGACCCGGACCCGACGCACCTGGTCGCGGCGTGGGAAGAGGTCAAGCGCCCCAAGACTGGGATCATCTCGCTGTGAAGATCCTCGTCCTGAACGGACCCAACCTCAGCAGGCTCGGCACCCGCGAGCCCGAGGTCTACGGCAGCACGACGTACGCGGAGCTGGTCAAGATCTGCCAGGACGTCGAGCCGGAGGCCGACGTCCGCCAGACCGACGACGAGGCCACGATGATCGGCTGGCTACACGAGGCGGCCGACACCGGCACCCCCGTCGTGCTGAACCCTGGGGCGTGGACGCACTACTCCTATGCGCTCAGGGACGCCGCGACCCTGGCTCCGACGCTCATCGAGGTGCACCTGAGCCAGACCGCGGCGCGCGAGGAGTTCCGGCACACGTCCGTGATCAGCCCCGTCGCGAAGGGCACGATCACCGGTCTGGGTGTCGAGGGCTACCGGGCGGCCCTGAGGTACGTGCAATCCGCCTGACGCGGTGATACCAGAGCGGTATCATGCGGTCATGGCGATGACACTGAGGCTCGACGAGACCGAGACCGAGGCGCTTCGGCAGGCCGCGGAGGCAGAGGGCGTGAGCATGCAAGAGCTGGCCCGCAAGGCGATTCGTGAGTACACCATCGGCTGGGCCTCTCGTCGCGACGCATACATGGCCGCGTGGGCGGACAAGAACGCCTCACTCCTGCGCCGACTCGGCGAGTGAACTACCTCGACCAGGCGGACATAGTCGCGATCGGCGCAGCGGTGCTGGACCGGCCGTTGGAGGTGCGTGACTGGGGACTGGTGGCCAGCGCCCTGGCACGACCGGCCACCACCGTGTTCGGAGATGACGCCTACGCCACCGTCTTCGACAAGGCAGCTGCGCTGCTGTTGTCGTTGGTGACCAACCATCCCTTCGTCGACGGCAACAAGCGCATGGGGCTCGCGGGCGCCGTCGCTTTCCTCCTCAAGAACGGCCTGGAGCTCGAGCTCGAGGAAGATCAGGCCTACGACTTCGTCCTGTCGGTGGCTGACGGCACCCGCCGCGAGGTCGACGACGTCGCCGCCATCCTCGAGGGCTGGGCCCGACCGCTTGCCCATTAGTCTGGCGCGTATGGCTTCCACGAACGACCTGAAGAACGGCATGGTGCTCAGCCTCGACAACGGGCTCTGGAGCGTCGTCGAGTTCCAGCACGTCAAGCCCGGCAAGGGCGGGGCGTTCGTGCGCACGACGCTCAAGAACGTCGTGAGTGGCAAGGTCGTCGACAAGACCTTCAACGCCGGCACCAAGGTCGACGTGGCCCAGGTCGACAAGCGGGACATGTCCTACCTCTACAAGGAGGGCACCGACTACGTCTTCATGGACAGCGAGAACTTCGAGCAGGTCTACGTCCCCGAGACCACGCTCGGCGACGGCAAGGACTTCCTGCTCGAGAGCATGAACGCCATCGTCGCGATGCACGAAGGCGCGGCGCTCTACGTCGAGCTGCCGGTCAGCGCCGAGTACGTCGTCAGCCACACCGACCCGGGCCTGCAAGGTGACCGGAGCACGGGCGGCACGAAGCCCGCGACGCTAGAGACGGGCGCCGAGATCCAGGTGCCACTGTTCCTCACCACGGGCGAGAAGATCAAGGTGGACACCCGCGACGGGCGCTACCTGGGTCGCGTGAACGAGAAGTAGGCGCACCCAGATGGGCGCTCGCACCAAGGCCCGCAAGCGCGCTGTCGACGTCCTCTACGAGGCCGACCAGCGCAAGACCGACCCGCTCGTCACCCTCAAGGAGCGGCTCGAGCAGTCCGACCCGCCGGTCCCCGAGTACGCGGTGACACTGGTCGAGGGGGTCGTCTCCCGGCGTACCCGGATCGATGAGCTGCTCGAGACCTACGCGCAGGAGTGGACGCTCGACCGGTTCCCCGCCGTCGACCTCGCCGTACTGCGGATCGGCGTCTTCGAGCTGCTGTGGTGCGACGACGTTCCGGACGCGGTGGCGGTGAGCGAGGCCGTCGAGCTCGCCGCGAGCCTGTCGACCGACGACAGCCCGTCGTTCGTCAACGGCCTGCTCGGTCGGCTGCTGCAGCTGAAGCCTGCTCTCGGCAACTGACGTTCACCCGGATGGGTGTCAGCTTCATGACACATTCCTGACCGGCGCACGCTCAAAACGGACACCGTCCCCCAAATGCCGCCTTGACTAGGTCGGTTGCACCAGGCAAGGCTCCTGCCGCTCGGCCGATCGGCCCAGCCGAGCGGGGGAGTTGGTGGTACGGCGGGCTGGTCTCGGGGGTTACGTGTGACGGCAGTGACATGGAGCGCGTTCGGCGGGTCCGACGGACGCTCCAGACGAAAGCCCGTACTCATCCTGGTCAGCATCCTGGTCGCGGGAGCGATGCTGGCCCTCTACACCCTGCAGGCGGCGACCCCCAGCGCGCAGTCCCCAGGTGGAGCCTTCGGTGACCGGTACCGCAAGGAGCTGAACAGCTTCCGGTCGGCCACGGCTGCGCTCCAGGAAGAGGGCCAGCAGGCGCTCGGCAAGGGAGTGACCCAGGTGCTCCCGGTGTACCAGCACCTGCGTGAGGCGACGTTGTCCGCCGTCGACGACTTCGCCAAGCTCAAGCCACCGTCCGCGGCGAAGGCGGACTACAAGCGGTTCATCCAGCTCCTGCAGCAGCAGGCGGCCACCTTGCAGGTCGTCGTCACCGCGGTGAAGACGAACCAGACCCGGCAGCTCGGAGCGTCGCTCCAGCACTACGCGGTACTCGTCTCTGACTGGCTGACGATCCGTCAGCGCGTCGACGCGCACCTTCGCTAGCCGTCCGACCGCCGTACGGCGGCCACCTGTCCATCCGCCGTACGGCGGAATGCACGACACCGCACCTGTGTGCCGGTCAATGGGGGAAACGTGAACGGGAACACTCGCAAGCTCCGCATCGTCGCGCTGCTCGGCCTGCTGGCCGCCGTCTTCTTCTCGACGAGCAACGCGCACGCTGACGACGCACGGGTGCAGGCCGCGTCGACGGCCTTGCAGAGCTACCTGTCCGACCTGACGTCCGTCGGCAGCCTGCCGGCGCTCGACAAGGCGCTGCCGATGACCACGTTGCACCCGTCAGGGCCGAACGGGCTCGACCTGTCCAACGTCTTCTCCGACATCGCGTCCGGCATCGGGAGCTACGGCTCGGTCGACGACCTCAGGAACGGTCTCGAGGGGCTTGACGACAGCTCCGGCCCGATCCACGTGGCCGTCGGCAACGGCGGCAGCTCCGGCCCCGTCGCGACGAACCTCTCGGGGGACGTCCTCACGGTGACGGTGCCCCTGCGGCTGTCTCGTGACGTCGCGGCCCCACTGTCCTTCGCAGCAAGCCCGCTGTCGGTCCACAACGGGACGGTGAGCGCTCACCTCCAGCTCGACACCACCCTGGTATTCACCGTCGACCTCAACCAGGTGCAGGCCAACGCTGCCGACGCCGTGTCGCTCGCGCCGACCACGATGACGTTCACCGGTGCCGCAACCAGCGCTCCCGTCTCCGTGAGCACCAGCATCGGGCTCGCGACCGTGACCGTGGGTGGCACGGTCAACAACGCCTCGCTCTCGCTGCCCATCGCTCTGTCCGACCCCGATGGCACCGGTGGCATCACCCTCGACGAGATCGCCAGCACCCTCGGCGTCGACCTCGCCTCGACCACGCCGACTGCCGCGCTCACGGCGAGCATCACGCTCGACACCGACCTCATCCCGGGTGCCCCGGACGCGACCATCCCGTTCGGCCTCGGGCCGGACGGCTTCTCGGCGACCGCGAGCAGCCCGCCTGCCCTCGCCTCGTTCAACCCCTTCACGAAGGTCAGCGCCGACACGCTGCTCGGCGGCGTCGGCCAGCTCGCCAGCGGTCTGTCGAGCCTCACCGCAGGTGCGAACGTCAGCCTGCCGCTGCTGCACGAAGGTCTCGCCAGCATCGCCAAGCTCGCCCAGCCCGTCCTCGACTTCGTCGCCGACCAGTCCATCCTCTGCGGCACGCAGGACTCCAACCCGCCCGCGGGCGGCGCCGAGGGCGCGGCTGCCGGCCTCGCGATCTTCTGCACCGCCAGCGCCCTCGGCGCGGTGAAGCCCGGCTCCATCACCTGGACCCCGGTCTCAGGTGTCTCCACGCCCGCGAGCAACACGACCGGTTCGGCTGCAGACGGCACGATCGCCGGACCCGAGGTCCTCGCCGCGGACAAGAAGCGGGTGCAGTTCACGAGGACTACCGGGCCGGTCGTGGTCCAGGCCGTGTACACGAGCCTGGCCGACAACGTCGTCCATCACGTCGTACAAGCGCCGCAGACCGCCGTCGAGCTGATGCAGCGGCTGGCCAGTGCAGCGGGCTTCGAGGCAACCCCAGGCGGAAGCAACCCGATCGCGTACGACCCGGCGACCCGGGCCCTGACCTTCCACCTGGTGCGGCAGTTCAACGTCTCCCTGCCAGGCACGCCCAACACGACCATCGACATCGGCGACAAGCTCCGGGACGTCACGCACATCTCCGCCCTGTCAGCTGCCACGCCCGCCGGCGCCACCGGCGCCACGGTCAAGCTGGGCATGACGGGCATCACGCTCGACATCACCTTCGGCGTGCTCCTCGTCGACAACGTCACCGACATCGACCCGGCCGGCACCTCCTACGGGCAGTACGACGGTCCGCTCCCGAGAGGGCAGCAGGACCGCTTCTTCGTGGCAGCGCCCACCGGGCACGTCCTGTCGATCGATGACGTCACGGCTGAGGTCGACGTCAACCTGCGCGGCACCCTCGGCTTCCTGGGCATCTCCGTCGACGGCGACGGCGACCACCAGCACGCCCTGACGTTCGGCAAGGCCAACCCGGCCAACCCGATCCTGTCCGCCGACTTCCACCCCGGGTCGGGGATCCCGCTGAGCGGTGGGCAGACCGTGGCAAACGCGGTGACGCTGCGCGGGCTGGGGAAGCTAAACATCCTGACCGACGGCACCGTGACGAAGACTCTCAACGCCAAGGCGCACGGCGCGCTGCACGGCAAGGCGAGCATCCTCACCGGTGCGGGGGAAACCGTCCTCGGTGAGGGCGACATCACCGTCGACATCCCGGACGCGGCCGCGTTCCTCGCCGACCCGACGCCCCCGAACATCACTGTCGACGCCGCTGGCTTCGTCTCCGCGCTCGCCGACTTCGACTCGATCGACCCGACCAACCCGCAGGTCATGCTGGGGCTCATCCTCGGCGCCCTCACCAGCGTGCTGGAGAAGATCGACACCGGCACCGGCGCCTTCGACACCACCCTGCCGATCCTCGGCAAGTCGCCGAAGGAGCTCTTCACCCAGATCAGCGCGCTCAAGCAGAGCGTCTCCGAGCTCAACGGCGGCCCCGGACCGGTCATCCAGTGCGGCAACGGCGTGGACGGTGCCGGCAAGGTCACCGGGAGCCCGGACGGACTCGTGCAGGCTGACGGCACCCAGGCGGCGCTGCGCTGCCAGGCGGAGATCACCAAGCCGCTGGCCGACGGTGCCACGCCGTCGTGGGTCGTCGAGACCCTCAACCCGCCGACGTCCACGACGGTCGCGGGCGCCGCGAACCAGGTCGGCACGAGCAGCACTCCCGCTACGGGAGCCGTCACCCTCACCCCACCGTCGAGCGCGAACGGCTTCCTGCTCTCCAACGACCACCCCGAGGGCTACCGGGTCCGGCTGACCTACACCGACACCGAGCTCACGCATCACGTCGAGCTGCCCTCGCTCGGGGCGCCGACGAACCTGCAGGATCTCGCCGACTCGATCACGGAGAAGCTCGGCCTGCCGGCCGGCTTCCTCGAGATCGGGAAGGGCACCGTCCACAAGGGCGGCACCGACGTCACCGCTCTCACCCTCAAGATCCACGCCGGCATCTGCACCAACGACCGCAGCGACTGCCACGACTACGACCAGACGGTGAACGCCCCCACGCTGCCGTTGAACCTGCAGCTCGGCGCCATCGGTGGCGTGCTCGGCACCAACGCGCAGGGCAGCCTTGCGCTGTCCTACCTGGCCGAGGCGAACCTCGGCATCGCCATCCCGCTGTCCGCCAACCCGACGCCGCTGATCCTCGGCGACAGCGGCCTGTCGCTCGCAGCCAGCGCCGGCAGCGACGCGCTCGGCTTCAGTGCGTCGGTGGCCTCGCTCACGGTCAACGCAGGCACGACGGCCGACACCGACGACGCAACGGACGGCGTCCAGGCAGGCATCGGCAAGGGGCACGTGGGTGCCGCCCTCGACGTCGGCCGCACCAGCGGCAACACGGCGACGGATGCCTACGAGCCGGCCAGCTTCTTCGGCCCCGGCTTCGCGGTCACGCCCGGCAGCTCCGCGAGTCAGGACTGCGGCACGGCCGTCAACGGGACCACGGACGTCAGCCTGACGGGCATCGCGTGCGCCAAGTTCTCGCTCAACTTCGACAACACCTACCTCGGCGACGTGGGCTTCGCCGCGAGCTCGCTGACCGGCCCGTTCGTCACGGCGGTCCCGGACTCGCTCATCGCGAAGCTCCAGTCGAAGGTGCTGTCCTTCGAGTTCCTGCTCAAGACGCTCGACCAGCTGGTAGGACAGCTCCGCGACTCGCTGAGCGGCGCCGCGAACGGCGTGAAGCTCCCCGTCGTCGGCGATGTGCTCGATGCCGGCGCCAACGTGGCCGACAAGCTGCAGTCGGTCGTCTCGGCTCTGCAGTCCCTGGCCGCGACCGTGCCCACGGACAACACAGCCGCGCTCCGCACGCAGCTGCACGACGCCATCTACGCCCAGGTGCACGACAACCTGCACCTGCTGCAGGACACCAACGGCGATGGCACGGTGGACGGGTCCGATGTGATCGTGAGCCTGCGCTGCGGCAACCACGAGTGCGGTGACCCGGGCGACACCGCCATCACGATCTCGAAGGCATCCTTCAAGGCGAAGATCGGTCAAGGCCGGCTGGGCACCCTCGGTGACTGCGAGGCCGACTGCGCGACTGACGGCGTCATCCCGTTCGACGTCGGGCTGAAGGGCCTTCCGGTCCGCGCCACGGGTGCGATCGCGCTGTCGGCCGGCTGGGAGCTGATGCTGGACTTCGGTATCGACCGGGTGAAGGGCCCCTTCCTGGGGGTCGGCACCGGTGGCGTGAGCGCGGCCGTGGGCGCCTCCCTCGGTCTCGGCAACGCGCCGTGCGACAACAACCTCGACCCGGTCGCCGCCGGCTCGCCGGGCGTCGACTCGGAGCTCAACCTGGTCTCCACGACGCGGTGCCTGCAGGGCACCCTCGGCTTCCTCGGCGTCCAGCTGCGGGACCGCGAGCTGCCGTCCAGCGTCAGCGTCAAGGCGACGCTCACGACGTCCAAGAAGGGCGCGGGATCAGCTCACAACGAGCTCAGCCTGGCCGACCTCATCGCGGGTCTGGGCGAGGCACACTTCAACGCCACCGCCGCGGCTGACATCCACCTGCGGCTGCGCACCGGCATCAGGACCGGCGAGAGCATCTCGCTGCCCAGCGTCCTCGGCATCCTCAACATCACCGGATCGATCGGCTACAACAGCGACAGCGGGCCGTCGACCAACCCGCCGACGATCACGTTCGACCACCTCTACCTCGACCTGGGCAAGACGTTCAGCAGCTTCCTCGGCGGCATCGTCGGTGACATCAAGCGCGTCACCTCGCCGTTCCGGCCGATCGTCGACACCCTGCAGGCACCACTTCCGGTGCTCAGTCAGCTCGCTGCCCTCGTCGGCAAGCCACCGGTGACCCTCATCAGCCTGCTCGAGGCAGTCTCCGGGGCCGACCTGAGCCTGATCAGGAGCTTCCTGTCGGTCATCCAGTTCATCAACGCCTTGCCCGACCCGAGCAACGACTCGGTCCTCATCGGACTCGGCTCCGGCAGTGGCGGCACTCGACCGTCCGGCTCGTTCAGCGTGAACGGCGCCGCCGCTCAACAGGACCAGACACCCGACTCCGCCGGTGACAAGCTGGTTCCGAACACGGCCGGCCTCGGCGGGGCCAGCAGCGACCTGTTCGGCGCTCTCGGTGCCATGCACTCCGGCAGCGACCCGCTCAACCCGTCGCACAGCACCTACGTCAGCGACGACCACGACGATGACCCGGGCATCAAGACGACCTTCGGCGTCCGCGGCCTCGAGTTCCCGCTGTTCCAGAACCCCTCGAACATCGCCAAGGTCCTCATGGGCCAGGACGTCAAGATCGTCGAGTACCGGATGGGAACGCTCCGGGCGACCGCCGGCTTCGACGTCACCTTCGGCCCGTTCTTCATCGGTCCGGTGCCGGTCTCCGTCTTCATCGGCGGATCCGCCACGATCACCGGCACCTTCGCCTTCGGCTACGACACCTCCGGCATCCGCAAGGTGCTGGACGGTGGCTCCGGCGAGCACCTGCTCGACGGCCTGTTCCTCGACGACCTCGACACCGCAGGCAACGACATCCCCGAGCTCACACTGACGGGTGAGGTGCACGCTGGCGCCCAGGTCGACCTGGTGGTCGTCAAGGCAGGCGTCGAAGGCGGCATCAGACTGACCTTGAATCTCAACCTGCACGACGACAACAAGGACGGCGTCCTGCACATCGAGGAGATTGCGAGCAAGCTCAGCAACCCGATCTGCCTGTTCGACATCAGTGGCCAGCTGGACTTCTTCCTGAACTTCTTCCTGGAGTTCGACTTCTTCTTCTTCAGCGACCGGTTCACGTTCGAGATCCTCAGCATCAAGCTGCTCGACTTCAGCGCCTCCTGCAGTCCGTCACAGCCACCGAAGCTGGCGACACAGAGCGGCGGCACGCTCACACTGCTCATCGGCAGCCAGGCCAACCGCAACGCGCGAGGCCTCGCGGTCGACCAGATCAACGAGAAGTTCGTCGTGCGGCCGATCGCAGCCGACGGCACCTACTCCGTGACGGCGTTCGGCCTCACGCAGGAGTTCGGCCCGACCGCAAAGGGTCCCGGCCACAACGCGAACGGCATCACGACCGTCGTGGCCTTCGCCGGCGACGGCAAGGACCAGGTCAGCCTGGTTGACGGCGCGACGCCGACTGACCCGCCGGTGACCCTGCGGCCGAATGCGGCGGCGGAGTTCCACGGCGGCACCGACGACGACGTCCTCAAGGGCGGCGCCGCGGACGACACCATCCGAGGCGACGAGGGCAACGACACCCTCGGCGGCGAGGCGGGCAACGACCACCTCTACGGCGACGCCGGCAACGACGCGCTCAACGGCGACCTCGGCGACGACTACCTGTACGCCGGTAGCGACAACGACCACGCCAACGGCGGACCGGGTTCGGACCACGTCTACGGTGACGAGGGCAACGACGTCCTCGACGGTGGCCCGGCCAACAAGGCCGTGCCCAGTCCGACACCGGAGCAGCTCGCCGGTCAGGACGGCACCAACGTCCTCGTCGGCGGCAACGGCAACGACGCCATCACCGGTGGACCTGGCGTGGACGACATCTACGGTGACACCGAGGTCGAGGCATGCAACACGTCCTCGGCGGTCGAGAACCCGCCGACCCACCAGGACACCGTCGACGCCGGTGAAGGTGCCGACAACATCTGGGGCGGTCCCGGTGAGGACCAGCTCACAGGTGGCCCGGACACGGACACGATCTGCGGCTCCGGCGGCGCGGACCTGATCGAGGGTGACTCGCCGACGAGCACGCTGCGGCCCGGCGACGACATCATCGACGGCGGTCCGCAGAACGACTTCATCCTGGGTCGTGGCGGAGACGACAAGGCCTTCGGCGGCAGTGGGAACGACCGGATCCTCGGCGACACGGGCGACGACTCGCTGCATGGCGGCACCGGCCGTGACGTGGTCGACGGCAGCGCCGGGAACGACATCGAGCTCGGTGACGGAGGCACGATCGACGCCGGTGCCCATACGGGCAGCCAGGCTGTGCGCGTGGGCCTCGCCCACCCGGTTGATGTCGCGGCCAGCGACACCGGGACCTGCACCGGCGGTCTCGACAGCGTGGGCCGTCTGACCGACACCACCTCCGGCAACGGTGACTGCCTGCTCGGCGGCCCGAACGCCGATGTCATCTTCGGCACCAGCGGCGGCGACATCGTCAACGGTGATGACGGTGACGACTACCTCGACGGCGGCAGCGGACCGGACAGCATGCGGGGTGGCGCCAACGACGACACCATGTTCGGCCGCGCCGGTCTCGACATCATGTTCGGCGACAGCGGCAAGGACGTCATGCAGGGCAACGCCGACAGCGACACCATGCGCGGCGGCATCGATGACGACGAGCTGCAGGGCAACGAGGACGTCGACACCGTCTATGGCGACGGCGGCCAGGACGACATCGTCGGTGGCTCCGCCGCCGCGGGTCAGGACGACGAGGGCGACTTCCTGTTCGGCAACGCCAACCAGGACGTCATCGCGGGCGACAACGCCCTCATCACGCGCACCGGCGGCAACTTCGCGGAGGACCCGACGTCGCAGGCTCGGTCCGTGACGCTCTACGACGTCGACACGACGGACACCGACCTCTACGGGGGCGACAACGTCCAGGCCGGCGAGGACAACGACCGGGTCTACGGCCAGTCCGGCGACGACACCGTCAGCGGCGGTTCCGGCAAGGACCGGCTGTTCGGCAACCAGGACGTCGACACCATGCACGGTGACGACGGCGACGACCTGATGCTCGGTGGCTCCGGCGGCAACGGAGCCCAGGACAAGGGCGACACGATGTTCGGCGACAACGGCGTCGACACCATCGTCGGTGACAACGGCACCCTCGCCTGGAGCGGTGCCCTGACGCCGGACGACTCGCAGGTCGTGGGCAGCTTCGGCAACGACACCCTGCGCGGCAACAACGGTGACGACGTGATGTACGGCGAGCTCGGCGACGACACCATGAACGGCGACGCCGACCACGACCGGATGCTCGGTGACCTCGGGACCGTCACGCCCGCTGCCAGCGGTCCGACGACCGACCCCGATGGTGTGCCGCGCAGCACCACGCTGCTCGTGCTGCCGCAGGTCGGTGGCGTCGACCGGATGTTCGGCGACGGGTCGGCCGACCGGATGTGGGGCGGTTACGAAGCCGACCTCATGGAAGGTGGCCCGGGCGACGACTACATCGAGGGCAACGACGGCGCTGACACCTTGCGCGGCTTCAACAGCAAGGTGGACGCGAACCCGCCGGACAACTCCGACGGCGTCTGCAACCCGACGGTCGACAACGACGACATCATCGGTGGCAGCAGCTCGGCCAACCCCGACAGCACGAAGCGGGACGTCGGCGAGACCCTGATCCAGGGCAACTGCGGCTTCGACGTCATCCTCGGTGACAACGGCGAGCTCACCCGCACACCCAGTGCGGACAACCTCACCTGGGTCCAGGACGTGGTCCAGAAGGGGCCGGCGCGCACCATCGTGCTCGACGACACCGCGCGGCCGCAGGCCGACCTGCCGCTGGTCAGCGGTGGCGACACCATCGAGGGCAACGCCGGCAACGACAAGGCGTTCGGTGAGGGCGGCAACGACACGATCCGCGGCAACGCGGGTGACGACGTGCTCGTCGGCAACCAGGACAGCGACGTCATCAACGGCAACGACGGCGAGGATGACGTGATCGGCGGCAGCCTCGGCGGTGCGGCTGCTCCCGGCCTCGTGGCCAAGGGCCAGCTCGACGCCGGTGACCGCCTGTTCGGCGACGCCGACCAGGACGTGATCCTCGGCGACAACGCGCAGGTCATCAGGCCGTTCACCGGGCTGCTCTGGGACCTCGACCCGGTCACAGCTGGGCACCAGCGCAACGTCACGCTTTGGGACACGGAGTCGAACGTCTCTCCGACCTTCAGCGGCAATGACCTGGCGCTCGGCGGCACCGGTAACGACCGGATCTTCGGCCAGGGCGGCAACGACACGCTCAAGGGCAACGCCAACGACGACTTCGTCCAGGGCAACCAGGGCGGCGACCTGCTCGAGGGCAACGGCGGCGAGGACGATCTCGTCGGCGGCAGCCGGACAGCGGGCCAGCTCGACGGCGATGACGTCATCCACGGCGGTGGCGGGGCTGACGTGGCGATCGGCGACAACGGCCTGATCGACCGCGCACCGCTCAACACCAATGGGCCGTACGACTACGTCACCTACCAGATCGGCCAGGTGTCGAAGCGCTCGGTGAAGCTGTTCGACATCGACAGCACCAACCCGGACATCGCCGGCAGCGACACCGTCGCCGGTGGCCAGGGCGTGGACGTGCTGTTCGGCCAGGGCGAGAACGACTACGTCTTCGGCGGCACCGAGGACGACTACCTCGAGGGCAACGCCGCCACGGACTTCGAGTTCGGCGACCTCAACCCCGAGCAGGTCGGCATCGGCAGCCCGCCGCAGCTGACCAACGGCTTGCCGCCGCTGCCTTCAGGGCTCCCCTTGGAGAACGCCGGCGACACGACGCCGAAGTCGGCTCAGCCGGAGCTGGACGGGCCGGCCGGAACGGACGGCCAGGACGACATCATCGGCGGCAACAGCACGGCCAACCGGACGGATGCGAACGACTTCCAGTACGGCAACGGTGCCGCCGACTTCATCCTCGGCGACAACGGCCAGCTGACGCGCACTATCAGCTCGGGGGCATACACGCTCTACACGACGTACAACCCGACCACGATCCAGCGCGCGGTCGTCCGCTTCTGCAACAGCGGCGGCACCACCTGCGAGTCGTCCGGACGGTCCGGTGGCGACTACCAGGAGGGCAACGCCGGGGACGACTACATCTGGGGTCAGGACGGCAACGACACCCAGTTCGGTGGCACCGAGAACGACGACATGTACGGCGAGCTCGGTAACGACAGCATGTTCGGCGAGGACGGCGAGGACGCCATGGTCGGCGACCGCGGTGGCATCACCGACTCCAAGCTGACGAACACGAACCCGCTCGTCAACGACACCACCCAAGGCCCGACGTTCTTCGACTACCACGCGCTGGAGAAGGACCAGCTCGACCGGCGGGTGGCGATGAACAAGGACTTCGGTGGCGGCACCCTGCTGCACCCGGGCATGACCGAGGGCGGAATCGACTACATGTCGGGAGGCCGCGGCCACGACTCGATGCACGGCGAGTTCAACGATGACGTCATGAACGGCGACTCCGGAGGCGACTACGTCTTCGGCGACGACGGCGGCGACGCGCTCTGGGGCGGCAAGGGGTCCGACAACCCCGCAACCCCGAACGCGCTGCAGGAGAACACCGGCCCGAACGCCGCTCAGGGCATCACCAGGAACAACCTGATCGACATGGTGTTCGGCGGTTACGGCGGCTCGGCGGCCAGCCCTGGCGGCGAGATCACCGGCGGCTCGGACATCATCGACTGGCGGCCGCGGCCCGGCGTCGACCCGGCGTCCTGGCTGGCCATCACGCACACCGACAACGACACCAATGACCCCGCGAGCACTCTGGACAACCAGCACCACCAGGGCCTCGACTGGATCTACGGCGGCTGGGACCGCGACGTCATGCAGGGCGACGTCGGCAAGAACGGTCCTGACTTCGGTGACCGGCTGCTCGACTGGGTGGGCGCCTTCAACCTGTACTCGCGCTGCAACGCGAGCTACGGCGACGACGGCGACGTGCGGCAGCTGAGCCCGGACGCGCAGCTGTTCATCCAGAACCTGGCCTACGGCTCGGGTGTCGGGACGTCACTGAGCGACGTGCAGACGCCGACGAGCTCGGCCGGCCGCGAGATGGCGCTCGTCTACCAGAACGACATCAAGGCCAACAACGGCAAGGCCTACCCGACCACGCCGGGGCACTTCGACAACCCCTTCTGCAACGGCGCCTGATCGACCCAGCCACAGAGGGCCGCTCCCCAACGGGGGCGGCCCTCGCCGTGCCCCACCTCCCACCCCACCCGACCGTGAATGGATACAGCGATGGCGATTTCGCCGGCGGTTTCATGC
>JBHEMB010000423.1:0-9808 GCA_046262855.1 Mycobacteriales bacterium
CGTCGGCTTCGGCGAGCGCGCGCTCCGGGCAGGTGAGCACGAAGGCGTTGAGCTCGGGGTCGAGCCGCTCGATCGCCTGCAGCGCCTCCTCCACGAGGTCGCGGGCGCTGACGCGGCCGTCGTGCACGAGCGTGGCCTGCTCGGCGGCGCTGAGCTCGATCATGCGGCCAGCCTCTCGGGTGGCCGGCGCCGCGTCAACGCGCGGCCGTCAATCGTTCGCGTGCAGCGTGGCGTTCAGCCCGCTCCACGAGCCACTGCGCGGGACGACCTCCACCGCGCCGGACTGGGAGTTGCGCCGGAACAGCAGCCCGCTCGCCCCGCTCAGCTCGCCGGCCTTGACGACCTCGTCGTCGGGCGTGGCGACCTTCGTCCCGGCCGTGACGTACAGGCCGGCCTCGACCGTGCAGTCGTCGCCGAGCGAGATGCCCAGGCCCGAGTTGGCGCCGAGCAGGCAGCGCTCGCCGATCGAGATGACCTCGCTGCCCCCGCCGGACAGCGTGCCCATGATCGAGGCGCCGCCGCCGACGTCGCTGCCGTCGCCGACCACCACGCCGGCGCTGATGCGCCCCTCGACCATCGAGGTGCCGAGCGTGCCCGCGTTGTAGTTGACGAAGCCCTCATGCATCACCGTCGTCCCTGGCGCGAGGTGAGCGCCGAGCCGCACCCGGTCGGCGTCGGCGATGCGCACTCCGCTCGGGAGCACGTAGTCGACCATCCGCGGGAACTTGTCGACGCCGAAGACCTGCACCGCGCCCTGGCTCAGCAGGCGCAGCCGCGTCGTCTCGAAGCCCTCGACGGAGCACGGGCCGCGCGAGGTCCAGACGACGTTGGCGAGGAGGCCGAACTGACCCGTCAGGTCGCAACCGTGCGGCGGCACCAGACGGTGCGACAGCAGGTGCAGCCGCAGGTAGACGTCGGGTGCGTCCACCGGAACGGCGTCGAGGTCGATGGTCCGTGAGACGACCTCTCGGCGGACCCCGCGCGCCTCGTCCGTGCCGGCAAGGGCCTCAAGACCCTGCGGCGTCGCCGCGCCCGCGCCGAGCTGCGGCGCGGGATACCACGTGTCGAGGACCTGGCCCTCGGGGGTGAGCGTCGCGAGCCCGACGCCGGAGGCGGTGCGTGTCATGCGCGTCAGCCTAGATTGGTGGCTGTGCGCCTCGATCTCACCGACCCGGTCGCCCTCACCGGACAGCTCGTCGACGTCGAGAGCGTCAGCGGGGGGGAGCACCAGCTTGCCGACCTCGTGGAGCAGGCGCTGCAGGTGCCGCACCTGACCGTGGACCGGATGGGCAACAACGTGGTCGCCCGCACTCGTTTCGGCCTGGGCCGAACCGTCCTGCTGGCCGGGCACCTCGACACGGTGCCGGTCGCGGACAACCTGCCCTCGCGACGTGACGGCGATCTGCTGTTCGGTTGCGGTACGAGCGACATGAAGAGCGGGGTCGCCGTGATCCTGCACCTCGCCGCGACGGTGAGCCGTCCGTCGTACGACGTGACCTACGTCCTCTACGACAACGAAGAGGTCGCGGCCGAGCAGAACGGTCTCGGCCATCTGGTCCGTCAGCATCGCGACTGGCTCGACGCCGACCTGGCCATCCTGATGGAGCCGACGAGTGGTCTCATCGAAGCGGGATGCCAGGGCACCCTTCGGGTCGACATCTCGTTGACGGGCAGGCGCGCGCACAGCGCTCGCTCCTGGCTCGGTGACAACGCGATCCATGCCGCGGCGCCGGTCCTCGCCGCGCTCTCGTCGTACCAGCCCCGGGACGTCGACATCGACGGCTGCGTCTACAAGGAGGGCCTGCAGGCGGTCGCGATCTCGGGCGGTGTAGCGGGCAACGTCGTGCCGGACGCGGCGACCGTGACGGTCAACTTCCGTTTCGCCCCGGACCGAAGTGAGGGGGAGGCGCTCGCGCACGTCCGCGAGGTGTTCGACGGCTACGACCTCACCGTGACGGACTCGAGCCCCGGGGCGTTGCCCGGCCTGACCGCGCCCGCGGCGAAGCACTTCGTGGACGCAGTCGGGGAAGCGCCGGTCGCCAAGTACGGATGGACTGATGTCGCGCGCTTCAGCCAGCTGGGGATCCCGGCGCTGAACTACGGGCCCGGCGATCCCAACCTCGCCCACACCCGCGACGAGCACGTCGACCTTCGACAGGTGAGCAGGGCTGCGGAGCTGCTGCGCTCCTACCTCGCCTGACGAGCAGTTCTGGAGCTGTTCGCCCATTAGGTTCCTGAGCATGGAGGACAGCAGGCGAGAGCAGGAGCAGGAAGCCGTCGAGGCCAACGCTGAGGCGCAGGCCAGCAATCGGCTCGAGCGCATGGAAGGACCCGTGCGCCGGCGGGGACGTCAGGTTCGGCACAGCACCACCGACCAGCGGCTGCTCGAGAACCGTGGGGCCACCGACTGGGTGCACACCGACCCGTGGCGAGTGCTGCGCATCCAGTCCGAGTTCGTCGAGGGCTTCGGGATGCTGGCCGAGCTCGGCAGGGCGATCACGGTCTTCGGATCCGCCCGGACGAAGCCCGGCGACCCGTTCTACGAGCAGGCAGAAGTGCTGGGGCGCAAGCTGTCGGACGCCGGGTACGCCGTCATCACCGGAGGCGGCCCCGGGATTATGGAGGCGGCGAACAAGGGCTGCCACGAGGCCGGCGGCACGTCGATCGGGCTCGGCATCGAGCTGCCGTTCGAGCAGTCCATGAACGACTTCGTCGACCTTGGCATGGTCTTCCGGTACTTCTTCGCGCGGAAGACCTGCTTCCTCAAGTACTCCATCGGGTACGTCGGCATGCCGGGCGGCTACGGGACGCTCGACGAGATCTTCGAGGCCGTCACGATGATCCAGACGGGAAAGATCACGTCGTTCCCGCTGGTGCTGTTCGGCACCGAGTTCTGGACGCCGATGATGACCTGGATCACCGACACCGTCCTCGGCGACGGGAAGATCAGCCCACCCGACGTCGACCTGTTCACGTTGACGGATGACGTCGACGAGGTGGTCGCGCTCTTCCAAGAGGCGGAACGGGAGAAGTTCGGCGAATAGCCGAGGAAGGCTCCCATTAGGCCGAACGGACGCGCCCGGGGCAGTTCCGCCGGACCGGCCCGTCGCGACAAATGTTGGCAGCAACAGCCGCCGCGCGGCGGTGTCAGAAAGAACTAGTCCTGGCGATGCTGTGGAGGTCTTACAGACGACCAGGGGGTTCGACGTGGCAGGCCGGATGGACAACAGCTCGTACGTGGCGATGAGCCTGCTCGAGCAGCGGGTGCCGTTGCGCCTGCTCATCGACCTGGCGAGCGACGCGGAAACCCTGCGGTCGGTTGTCCTCGACGAGTGCCGGGCGGGCCTCGACCTCGTGGATGACGGCAAGGCCTGCGCGTGACGACCCTCGAGCTGGCGCTCTCCGAGGCACTCGCGGAGATCGTCCAGGACCACTGGCGTGTCGCGCTCGCCCTGCGAGGTGCTGCCACCCCGCCACCCCGGGATCCGGAGCTCGCGGCCCTGTTCCACTTCGTGCGCGCGAACGGCGCCGACCTCATGAGCATGGCCGAGGAGCACCCGGAGGCGACCCGTCGCCATGTCGAATGGGCAGCTGAGCCGGTCTCCTGGACGAGCGCTGCGCGCCGGGGGCGCGCCCTCGACAGCCGGTACCCGGTCGCGGCTTGAGGCGGACGGTCCGTCGGCTCCGGAGCACCGGGACAGCTCTGTGCTGATGCGAGCGGCGCTGCAGCCCATCGTTCGCCGGGACGGTGTGGTCCTGGGGCATGAGGCACTGCTGCGTGGCTGCGACCCGCTGCGGATCTTCGCGCTTGCCCGCAGCCAGGGCTGGCAGCTCGCGCTCGACATCCGGGCCGCTGAGCTCGCACTCAAAGCCGGGGCCCAGTTCCGGCGTCCTGGCCAAGCGCTGTTCGTCAACGTGGCACCAGCCCCCGTCGATGATCTACGGGCTTGGTTCGCCGCCGTGCAGGCGAGCCCGGACGCGCGCGTCGCGGACCTGGTCGTCGAGATCTCCGAGCATCAGCCAGAGCCCTTCGGGCCAGACCTCGCCGCCTTCTGCCGTGAGGTGCGCTCCGCGGGAGCCCGAGTCGCGCTGGACGACGTGGAGCTGGGGCCGAGGTCGTTGGGCCTGGTGCGCTCGATTCGACCCGATGTGGTGAAGCTCAGCGGCCGGGCCGCCGCGTTCTGCGTGGATGACCCGCTGGTGCGCGACCAAGTGGCGGGTCTGGTCGAGGTGGCCGATGAAGCGCTCGTCGTCGCGGAGTGCGTCGAGGAGCAGAGCGAGGCCGAAACGCTTGCGGCGTGCGGGGTTACAGCGTTCCAGGGTTGGCTGATGGGGCGTCCGGCCGTCGGCGAACTCCCGAGCACCGACGGTTGGCCGGGATTGGTGACCGAGCTGGTGCTCGACTGACCTCAGCGCAGCAGGTCGGCCCGCAGGGCCTCCGCGACCATCGCGGTGCGGTCCGTCGCTCCGAGCTTGCGTCCGATGCGCACGAAGTGCCCTTTCACGGCGAGTGCCGTGATGCTGAGCGCCATGCCGATCTCGGCGTTGCTCATCCCGTCGGCCGCCAGTTGGAGGATCGACAGCTCACGGTCGCTGAGCGGCTTACCCGCTGAGGTCGGCGACGCCTGCACCCCGGCCACGAGCAGGCCGGCCACGGCAGGATCGACGTGCACCTTCCCGGCCAGCACCTCTGTCAGAGCGTCCACCACCGCACTGTGCTCCGAGCTCTTGAGCAGGTAGCCGGATGCACCGGCTGCGTAGGCAGCGCGCACCGTGTAGCCGTCGTCCGCGGAGGTGAAGACGACGACCTTCGTCCCTCGTGCCTTCAGCTCAGGGATGAGGTCCAGGGCGGAGCCATCGGGAAGTCGCAGGTCGACGATGGCGATATCGGGTGCGCGCTGTGCCGTGAGGTGCTGGCGGAGGGCCGCCAGGGAGTCCACCTCGTCGACCTGACCGACGCCCGCCTCGAGGAGGCTGTTCCTGGTCGCCTGCCGCATGTACGTGTGGTCGTCGAGCACCAGTCCCCGGCGTTCGCCCATGAGCTTCCTCTCTGTGTACGAACACTTTTGGGGATGATCTTCCCTGATTGCTCACCCATTCGGGTGAACAGGCACCGACGCCGGTGGACCGCAACGGTGGGGCCACACAGCGCTGTCGAGGATGCCTCCCCGTGACCATGCTGGGTGTCTTCCCTTCTCGCCCGCAGCACCAAGGAGCCCACGGTGCCCAGCCGCCCCCTTGCTCTCGTCGCCGCCGCCGCACTCGCGCTGCCGACAGTGCCCGCAGTCTCGGCTGCCGCTGCGACCCCCTGGTTGCTGTCAGTCGCGACCGGGTTCTCGAGCTCGTCGCTTCCCACCGGGGTGACGGTGACGCAGCGCATGGACCGCGTCCGGGTTCTCGCCGTCCACGCCACGCCGGCGGCTCTTCCGGCACTGCTGAGGACCCCGGGAGTGCACGGCATGTACCCCGACGTCGCGATGCACGCGACCGGGATGTCGGCGGGCAGCGGCCCCGCAGTGTTCGCTCCTGCCGCCGTCGGCGGCGAAGCCGGTACGTCGGACGCGGGCCACAACGTCGTCGTGGCCGTCATCGACTCTGGCGTCGCCGACACCAGCACGCTCAGCCGCAAGTCCGGCAGCCTGGTCCGCGGGCCGGACTTCTCCGCTGACGCCTCCGAGCGTCGCGACGGCTTCGGCCACGGCACCTTCATGGCCAACCTCGTCGCGGGCGGTTCACTCGGCGGCTCCCCCATCGGGATCGCGCCTGGTGCAGTGGTCGTGGACGTCAAGGTCGCGGATGGCACCGGCACGACCCGGCTCTCGAAGGTCGTCCGCGGGCTGAACTGGGTGGCTGACAAGGGCGTCTCCTCAGGCGTTCAGGTCGTGTCCTTGAGCTTGGCCGCGGACCGACCGACGGGCGGATACGGTTCGGACCCGTTGACCGACGCAGCCGACGCGGTGCAGTCGGCGGGGGCAACGGTCGTCGTCTCCGCAGGCAACGACCCCAGTCAGGTGGGCGACCCAGGTCAGGACCCGGCGCTGCTCACCGTGGGCGCCGCCGATACCAGCCGGTCGCAGGTTGCGGTGGCCCCCTTCAGCGGCCGTGCTGTGGTCGCCGGGGAGCAACGCCCAGACATCGTTGCTCCCGGCGTGCACGTGGTGTCACAGCTGCCGGCCGACAGCGTCATCGCCCAGCAGAACCCACAGTCGGCCTACGGCCCGCTCTGGCGCGGCACGGGCACCAGCCAGGCGACTGCCGTCGTCGCCGGTGAGGTGGCCGTCTTCCTCGCCAACCGGGGCAGGGTGGCACCTCAGGACGTCCGCGAGAGCTTCGCCGTCGTCGCCAAGGACCTCGGCGATGGCGGTGGTCACGGCTTCAGTGTGATCCCGACCGCCGTGGCGCACGGGACCGGCGGGCAGCCCACTCTGTCGCCCACCACCGGGAGCGGCGGATCCGCCACCGCGACCTCGAGCTCGTGGTCGTCGAGTTCGTGGTCATCGAGCTCGTGGTCTGCCAGCTCGTGGTCGTCGAGTTCGTGGTCCTCCAGCTCCTGGTCCTCCAGCTCGTGGTCGTCGAGCTCGTGGTCCTCCAGCTCCTGGTCCTCGAGCTCGTGGTCAGGAAGCGAGTGGGGCTGATGCCTAACGGTCGCCCGCGTGACAGTCGGGCCTGGCTCGTCACACTGCCCTGCGCGGCCGCTGCTGTCCTGCTGCTCGGCTTGCTGGGCCTGGACGCAGGAAGCCTGCAGGTCGCCGTGGCGTGCGCCATGGCTGTCCTGGTGACGGAGTTCTTCCCCTTGCACTTCGCTGTCGCCGGCCAGCGCCACACCGCCACGTTCGTCGAGGCGCCCATGGTCGTAGGGCTGGTCCTGAGCCCTGGCCGGCTGCTTGCGGTGTGCCTTGTGCTCGCGATCCTCGCCTCGCAGCTCGTACGCCGGCTGCCGGTGCGCAAGGCGGTCTTCAACGTTGCCCAGTACGGGCTTGCTGCGGCTGTCGCCGTGCAGGTTGCTGAGCACGTGATGGGCGTCACCGGCGCGCTGCTCGGCGTCATCAGCTTCACACTGGTGAACGAGCTCGCCGTCCAGGCCGTCCTGTTCGCGGTGGCGGGCGTGCGCATCGGCATCCCCTACCGCGGCCGCGGCCGGTTGTGGCTGCTGCACATGTCCGTCTCGGCCTGCACCGGTCTGATCGTGGGACAAGCCCTGCAAGCGGATCCAGCCCTGGCCCTCGCGCTCGTCCCCATGCTGTGGTGCGTGCTCAGCGCGCAGAGGGAGTCGTTGCGCCGCACGGTGAGCGACGCTGTCAACAGGAGCATTGCCGAGCACGCGGTCGAGCTGCGCTCGCTCGACCGCGCGGAGACCATGCAGCTGATCACGAACCTGACGCGTGATCTGCTCGCTGCGGACGCCGCTGAGTTGCTCCTGCTCGACGGGTCACGCCCCCTGCTCGCGTGCGACGACGCAGGTCAGATCAGCCTCACCCGACTGACCCAGAGCTGGCTCGACCAGCGATCCTGGTTCGAGTCCTGCCTCTCGGCCGGCGCTCTCGGCGAAGCGCACGGCCGGCGCGCCAGCATCGTGCTGTCGACGGCGGATGGCTCACAAGCTCTTCTCGCAGCCTTCCGCAACGAAGAGCACGAGCCACTGCGCGACACCGACCTGGCCACCCTGAAGTCCGTGGCCGCCATCGCCACCGGATGGCTGTCGCGGCTCGAGCAGCAGCGGAGCAAGCTCGTCGAGCTCGAGGGTCCGCGCTCGACCGCCGACGTGATGCTTCCGCCGCGCGTGCTGCGGATGGCGCAGGAGCTCCACCTGCTGGCGACGCGCGTCGGTCCTGCCCAAGCCTCCACGATGCCTGAGCTCGACGAGCTCCAGGAGCTCCTCATGGAGACGCTCGCTGACGGCAGCGACCACGAGGACGACGTGGAGCTTGGCACCTGGACACCACGGTTGCTGGCAGTGCCATGAACCGCCCGCACGTGCGCCAGCACGTCGCCGAGCGGGTCCCGGTCCTGGCCTGGCTGTTCGCTCCGGGCGCGCTGCTCCCGCTCTGCCTGCTGTTCTCCCGGTCGGCAGGCGTCATCGTCGTACTGCTCGCTGCCCTGGCCGCCATGGCGGGCTCGACGCTGCTGGTCCTCGGCACCGGTTGGCTGTCGCCATCTGAGCTGACCCGCGTCAGCCTGCGGCAGTTGCGGGCCAGGAGGCAGCTCCTGGTCCAGCAGCAGCACGTCCTGCGGGCAGCGGTGACGCAGCTCTCCCGCGCCACCGTCGACTCCCGCCGGGCCACCACTCGCTTGGTCGCGGAGCTCGTGAGGGCGGAGGAGAGCGTCCGGGCGCACCTTGCAGGCGAGCTGCACGACACCGTGGCGCAGACGTTGAGCATGGCCCTGATGGCCCTGGGCGACGTCGAAGCGCCGCGCCATCGCGAGGGCCGCGAGTCCGTCCGCGACGCGGAGGAGCAGCTCCGGGCCGTGCTCGCCCGGATCCGCCCGCCAGAGCTCGCCTCGGGCTCGCTCGCCGCTGCGATAGGCGAGTTGTGCCTGGAGCTCGAGCACCGGTACGGCACGTGCGTCGACGTCCGTTGGCAGGACGCCCCGATGCGGCTCTCACCGGCGATGGCCACGCTTGCCTACCGGGTCATGCAGGAGTCGCTGATGAACGGCGTCGAGCACGCGGACGGCCAGGGCCTCGCACTCGACCTCTCGGTGCTGCGCACCGCCACGGACCTGCGGATGCTTCGCGTGGTCATCTCGGACACGGGGCCGGGCTTCGACCCGCGTGGCGTGGTCAGCGTCGGTGGCCGGCACGTCGGGCTGAAGATCGCACGGGAGCGTGCGGAGATCGCCGGCGGCTCCCTGGTGGTGCAGTCCGCGCCGGGCGAGGGCACGAGGATCGTGCTTGAGCTGCCGCTAGGACCTGACCTGGATGTCGTCAGCGGTGGCAGGGGCGCCCCTCGCGCTTCCGCGCTGGCCTCGTGACCGTCGGCGGGATGTCCCGCCGGTAAGGTCGAGGCGTGCCCCTGGAGAGCGCCTCCGGCCGACGTGACGGCCGGGCCCGGGACGGGGGCGCCGCGATCTGCGTCTTCTGTGCCTCCTCAGAGCGGATCTCCGCGCGGTACGTCGAGCTCGCGGCCGACGTGGGCACCGAGCTGGCCCGCCGCGGTCACAGCCTCGTCAGTGGTGGCGGCGCACTGTCGATGATGGGTGCTGTCGCCCGCTCCGCCCGGGCGGCAGGTGCCCGCACGGTCGGTGTCATCCCGCGTGCCCTGCTGGAGCTCGAGGTAGGTGACCAGGACGCCGACGAGCTGCTGGTCGTCGACGACATGCGCGCCCGCAAGGGCATCATGGACGCCCGCTCGGACGCCTTCCTCGCTCTGCCAGGCGGGCTCGGAACGCTCGAGGAGCTGACGGAGGTCTGGACGTCGCGTTTCCTCGGCATGCACGTGAAGCCCGTGGTCGCGCTGGACCTGGACGGTCTGTGGGAGCCGCTCCGCCGGCAGGTAGACCTCATGGTGGAGCGCGGGTTCGTCCGCCCCGAGTCGGTCGCGACGCTCGCCTGGGCGGAGTCGGTGGGCGAGGCGTTCGACCTGCTCGAGCACGGCCTCGCCCATCCGGTGCGCGTCCTTCCGACCCTCGACGAGGTCCTCGAGTCAGAGACCTGACAGCCCTGCTTACCCACCAACCAGGCCATCGGGAGTGACCTGCGCGATCACGGGTCCGTTCCGGCGGCACTGACGTCTTGCGTGCGAGGATGCGCGTGTGCTGACCGTGCTCGTCATCCTCGCCGTCCTCGGCATCCTGTTCGGTGCTGCGG
>JBHEMB010000424.1:0-17000 GCA_046262855.1 Mycobacteriales bacterium
CGACGGGCGGGGCTCGACCGGTGAGGGGTCCACGGCGCACGTCGCGCGGCTGCTGGCGGCGCCCGTCATCCTCGTCGTCGATGCGAGCTCGCAGTCGACCAGCGTGGCAGCGCTGGTGCACGGCTTCATGAGCTACGGCGAGGACCTCGACGTCGCGGGCGTGATCCTCAACCGGGTCGCCACCGACCGGCACGAAGGCATGCTCAGGGACGCCCTCGCGGAGCTCGTCCCGGTCGTCGGTGTCCTGCGCCGCGACGCCCAGGTCGAGACTCCCTCCCGGCACCTGGGGCTGGTCCCTGTCGCGGAGCGGCACCCGGACGCAGTGGCGACGGTGGAGCGGCTGGGCCAGGTCGTCAGCGCCGGCATCGACCTCGACAGGGTGCTCGAGATCGCCTCCGCCGCAGGCGATCTCGACGCCGAGCCGTGGCAGCCGCCCGCGGCGGAGCGGTCGGTGCGGCCGGTCGTCGCGCTCGCCGGCGGGCCGGCTTTCACCTTCGCCTACGCCGAGATGGCGGAGGCGCTGACGGCGGCCGGCGGCGACGTCGTGGTCGTCGACCCGTTGCGCGACGACGCCCTGCCCGAGGCCGCTCGGGGTCTGGTGCTGCCTGGCGGGTTCCCCGAGGTGTACGCCGAGCAGCTGGCCGCCAACCGGGGCTTCCTCGACGCGGTCCGCACCCACCTCGAGGCCGGTCGGCCGGCGTACGCCGAGTGCGCGGGGCTGCTGCTGCTGTGCAAGGCCCTCGACGGCACGGAGATGGTCGGCCACGTGGCCGCGGTCGCGTCGATGACCAAGACGCTGACCCTGGGCTACCGGACCGTGGTCGCCCACTCCGACACGGTCGCGGCCGCGGAGGGGACGGTGCTCGTGGGGCACGAGTTCCACCGGACGACGGTCGACCCGCGAGCCGGCGAGCGCCCCGCCTGGCAGCTGCAGGACGGCACGCTCGAGGGCTTCACCACCGGGACCGTCGTTGCGTCCTACGTGCACCTGCACCCAGCGGGCGCGCCCGACCTCGCGCTGCGTCTGGTGGAGAGGGCTGCCTCGTGTACGTGATCGGCATCGGTGCCAGGGCCGGTGTCACGGCCGACGAGCTCGAGCAGCTGGTCGTCGAGGCGCTCGGCGACAAGGTCCTCGACGTCATCGCGGTGGCCACGCTCGACAGCAAGGCCCAGGAGACCGGCCTGCGGATGCTCTGCGTCCGGCGCGGGTGGAACCTGCACAGCCACACCGCCGAGGAGCTCGCGGCCGTCGACGTACCCACTCCCAGCGAGCGGGTGCAGACCGCCGTCGGGACTCCCTCGGTGGCGGAGGCCGCGGCCATGCTGCACGGCGCGTTGGTCAAGACCAAGGCGAGCAGTGACGTCGCGACGATCGCCGTCGCGAAGGTGCCATGAGGCCCGGAACCGTCGCCCTCGTCGGTGCAGGTCCGGGAGACCCTGGGCTGCTCACGGTGAAGGGCGCCCAGCTGCTGGCCGAGGCGGATGTCGTGCTCGTCGACCCGCTGGTGGACCCGAGCATCCTGGAGCACGTCCGCGACGACGCCGAGGTCGTCGACGTCGGCAAGACCAGCTGGACCGGGACCGCTCCGCGGCAGGAGGAGATCAACGCCCAGCTGGTCGCGCACGCGCTGGCGGGCAAGCGAGTGGTGCGGCTCAAGGGCGGTGACCCATTCGTCTTCGGCCGTGGCAGCGAGGAGGCCGAAGCCCTTGTGGCGCAGGGGATCCCGTTCGAGGTCGTGCCTCGCGTGACGAGCGCGATCGCGGCAGCGGCCTATGCCGGGATCCCCGTGACAGCCCGCGGCTACACGCAGGACGTGTGCATCGTGACGGGCCACCTCGACCCCGACGACGAGGGCAGCCAGGTGCGCTGGCAGGCGCTCGCGACCGGACCGGGGACGCTGGTGATCCTGATGGGACACGACCGGCTGCCGCTGCTCACCCAGGGCCTCATCCGGCACGGTCGGGCACCCGAGACACCTGCCGCCTGCATCCAGCAGGGCACCACCGCGAACCAGCGGGTGGTCGTGAGCACCCTGGAGAGGCTCGCCGACGACGTCGCGGCGGCCGGCCTCAAGGCACCGGTAACGACCGTCGTCGGCGACGTGGTCACCCTGCGAGAGACGCTGCAGTGGTTCACCCCGACCTGAGGCACCACGGCGACAGCGAGCTCGGACCCGGACTGCTCGACCTCGCCGTCAACGTCCGCGGTGATGCGCCGCCGGCCTGGCTGATCGGCCGACTGGAGCGGGCCCTGCGGCAGCTCGCCCGGTATCCCGACCCGCGACCCGCCAGAGCCGCCGTGGCGAAGCGCCACGAGCGCGAGCCGGACGAGGTCCTGGTCACCTCCGGCGCGGCCGAGGCCTTCGTCCTGCTGGCCCGGGCGCTCAGACCGAGGCGGGCAGTCTGCATCCACCCGAGCTTCACGGAGCCGGAGGCGGCGCTGCGGGCAGCCGGTCACGACGTCGAACGCGTCGTGCTGGAGCCGCCGTACGTGCTCGATCCGAGTCAGGTGCCCGCCGACGCTGACCTCGTCGTCGTCGGCAACCCCACGAACCCGACCGGCGTCGTCCACGAGCGGCTGGCCGAGCTGCGCGGGCCAGGCCGGGTCACGGTCGTGGACGAGGCCTTCATGGACGCCGTCCCGGGAGAGCCGCACTCGTTGGCCAGCCTCCGGCTGCCCGGCCTGGTCGTGGTCCGGAGCCTGACGAAGACCTGGGCGCTCGCGGGACTGCGCGTCGGCTACCTGCTGGCCGACCCTGCTCTCGTGACCCAGCTGGGCGAGGCACAGCCGCTCTGGTCGGTCAGCACGCCGGCGCTGGCGGCCCTGGACGCCTGCCTGCAGCGGGGCCCGGTGAAGCAGGCCGAGCGGGAGGCGATCGAGGTCGCCGCGCAGCGCGAGCAGCTCGTCGCGGCGCTCGCGGAGCTGGGCGTGGAGGTCACCCCGGGCAGCCAGGCGCCGTACCTGCTGTGCCGGGTGCCCGGGCGAGCCGACGTGCGGGACCGGCTCAGAGACCTCGGGGTGGCAGTGCGGCGGGGAGACACCTTCCCCGGGCTGGGGCCTGAGCACTGGCGGACCGCCGTCCGCGGCGCCGAGGAGCGGGCTCAGCTCGTCGGCGCGCTCACTGAGCTGCTCGGCGTCGACGACACGACAACGTCACAGCCTCGTCACGTGTGAAGCCCGCCGCGGGGGATACGTTGAACCAGGTCCGCGACGCGGCGGGCGTTCAGCGTGAGCTTGCCTCGTTCGGGTGAGCGCGATCACCCGGGAGGTACCTGCACGCGCCGCAGTCTGTTGGCTACCGTCTGTGAGACGTCGGAGCGATCCGACAGGAGCGAGCATCGATTCCCCGGGCGCCATCTGGTCGCCACAGCGCCTCCGCACGGAGGCTCCCCCGGGGAGGAGCAGTGGCGAAACCGGCGCTTCGGAACCACGTACCCCCTTTTCCGAAGGAGCCCCGATCGTGGATGCGACGATCCGCACCCTGCGCGCCCTGCCGCGCGTCTCGGTGGTCATCCCGACGTACAACGAGGCGAAGAACCTGCCGCACGTCTTCGGCCTGCTTCCCGCGGTGCACGAGGTGATCGTCGTCGACGGTCGTTCCACGGACGGCACGATCGAGGTCGCCCAGCAGCTCCGGCCTGACGTGAAGATCGTGAAGCAGACCCGGCGCGGGAAGGGCAACGCGCTGGCCTGCGGCTTCGAGGCCGTGACCGGCGACATCATCGTGATGTTGGACGCGGACGGCAGCGCGGACCCGCGCGAGATCCCGCACTACGTCGAGGCGCTCGTGCAGGGGGCAGACTTCGCGAAGGGCACCCGGTTCGCCCTCGGCGGCGGGTCGTCGGACATCACCGGGATCCGGCGGGTCGGCAACTGGTTCCTCAACGCGATCGTGAACGTGCTGTTCGGGACGCGCTACACCGACCTCTGCTACGGCTACAACGCCTTCTGGGTGCACTGCCTCGACGTCCTCGGTCTCGAGAGCGGCGACCACAAGGACGCGATGCACTGGGGTGACGGCTTCGAGATCGAGACGGTGATCAACACCAGGATCGCCAAGGCCGGCCTCGACATCCGGGAGGTGAAGAGCTTCGAGTTCGACCGGCTGCACGGTGTCTCGAACCTCAACGCCATCAGCGACGGGCTGCGGGTGCTCAAGGCCATCTGCATCGAGCGGTTCACCCGCCCGGCGGCCCGCCCGGAGGTGCCGAAGCACATCGCGAGGATCCGCGAGCTGGCCTCGGCCGCTTAGGGTCCGAAGGGTCGGTCCAGCCGGCGCTCCAGCCGGGACAGCGCACCGGCCGCAGCCCTGGCGACGACCGCGTCGCCGTCCCCGAGCGCCGCGAGCACGGCGTCGGCGTTCTCGGCCTCGCCCACCGCTCCCAGCGCACGCAGCCCCGCGACGCGCACCCGGGACAGCGGGTCGCGTACCAGCGGTTCCAACAGGTGGCACGCCGGAAGCTCGCGCTTCACGACGACCCTGGCCGCCATCTCGCGGACCCGCCAGGCGTCGTCGGTGAGCGCGTCCACCACCGAAGCCCCGACCTGGTCGTCCCAGCAGTACAGGAAGGCGCGCAGTGCCCAGGTCCTCGGCCAGGCACCCTCGATGCGGACCGCGGCGTGCCGGCCGCCGAGCCACAGCAGCAGCGGCGGATCGCTCTCGCCGAGCAGCACGTCTCCACAGGCGAGGGCCGTCTGCGTGTCGCCGTCCTCGCGGACCAGCGTCGCCACCCGGTCCCGGGGGTGCATCGACAGCTCGTCGGGCCGCGGGTACCGCACGGCGACACGGTAGAGCGGCAACCGCCGCGCGGCCTGTAGCGTCACAAGATCATGACGACGCGCATCGCAGTCCTGGCCCTGCTGCTCACCGCGGCGTGCGGCAGCGCCGGCACGGGCGGCCAGACCTCGGTGGGCAGCGCACCGGCCCCGACCACTCGGGCCAGCACCCCTGCACCCACCCGGACGCCGGCGCCCATTCCCTCGTTCAGCACCCCGCAAGCAGCGATGCGCTACCTCGCGAGCGCGTGGAACCGCGGAGACCTGACCGAGCTCAAGCACGTCACCGACCCGAGTGCGCGGCAGCAGCTGCTGGACATGCACCGCGAGGCGACGGACCTGCGCCTGGAGAAGTGCGTCCGGCTCGAGGCAGGCGACTACGACTGCACGTTCAGCCACGCCTTCCCGATCGGGTACCCGCACCACCGGCCACGGGGGAAAGCGGGGTTCCTCGTCGGGCCCGCGCGGCGCAGCGGCTGGTACATGACGGTGTACGAGTACTGCGGGGGATAGGCTCGGAGCGACCCGCGGGAGCGTCGCGAACCGACGCTGAGAGGGCGGCAGGACCGGCCGTCGACCGTTCGCACCTGATCCGGCTAGCACCGGCGTAGGGAGGACAGCTCGATGAACGAGTCATTCCCAGGCTCCACCAAGACCTATCTGCAGGGCTCGCGCCCCGACCTCCGGGTCCCGATGCGGGAGGTGTCGCTCACCACCGGCGACAAGGTCGTCCTCTACGACACCTCCGGCCCGTGGACCGACCCGTCGCTCAACACCGACATCCGCTTCGGACTGCCGGCCCTGCGCTCCGGCTGGATCGAGGAGCGCGGCGACACCTCGCCGTACGACGGTCGTGAGGTGCAGCCGGTCGACAACGGCTTGAAGGCGCATGGGCGGAGCCACCGCAACCTCGACAGCGTCTTCGAGGGGACCCGCAAGCCGCGCCGTGCCCTGCCGGGCCGGACGGTGACGCAGCTGCGGTACGCCAAGGAAGGCATCATCACGCCGGAGATGGAGTTCGTGGCGCTCCGTGAGGGCTGTACCCCGGCGCATGTCAGGGACGAGCTGGTCGCCGGCCGCGTCGTGCTGCCGCTGAACGTCAACCACCCCGAGTCGGAGCCCATGGCGATCGGGCGCAACTTCCTCGTGAAGATCAACGCCAACATCGGGAACTCCGCGGTCGCCTCCTCGATCGAGGAGGAGGTCGAGAAGATGACGTGGGCCACCCGCTGGGGCGCCGACACCGTCATGGACCTCTCCACGGGCCGCAACATCCACACGACGCGCGAGTGGGTGATCCGCAATTCCGCCGTACCGATCGGAACCGTGCCCATCTACCAGGCGCTGGAGAAGGTCAACGGCAAGGCCGAGGACCTGTCGTGGGAGGTCTACCGGGACACCCTGGTCGAGCAGTTCGAGCAGGGCGTCGACTACATCACCGTCCACGCCGGCGTGCTGCTGCGCTATGTCCCGCTGGCGGCCTCGCGCAAGACCGGGATCGTGTCCCGCGGCGGCTCGATCATGGCCGCGTGGTGCCTCGCCCACCACCAGGAGAACTTCCTCTACACGCACTTCCGCGACATCTGCGAGCTGATGGCTGCCTATGACGTGACGTTCAGCCTCGGTGACGGCCTCCGCCCGGGCTGCATCGCCGACGCCAACGACGAGGCGCAGTTCTCCGAGCTGCGCACCCTCGGCGAGCTCACCCAGATCGCCTGGGAGTACGACGTCCAGGTGATGGTCGAGGGTCCTGGTCACGTCCCCATGCACAAGATCAAGGAGAACATGGAGCTCCAGCTCGAGGTCTGCAAGGAGGCGCCCTTCTACACGCTCGGGCCGCTGACGACCGACATCGCGCCGGGCTACGACCACATCACGTCGGCCATCGGGGCGGCCATGATCGGCTGGTACGGCACGGCGATGCTCTGCTACGTGACGCCCAAGGAGCACCTCGGCCTGCCGAACAAGGACGACGTCAAGGACGGGGTCATCACGTACAAGATCGCCGCTCATGCGGCGGATCTCGCCAAGGGCCACCCAGGGGCGCAGGCCTGGGACGACGCGCTCTCGGACGCGCGCTTCGAGTTCCGGTGGGAGGACCAGTTCAACCTCTCGCTCGACCCGACGAAGGCGCGCGACTTCCACGACGAGACGATGCCGGCCACGGCTGCGAAGACGGCCCACTTCTGCTCGATGTGCGGTCCGCACTTCTGCTCGATGCGCATCAGCCAGGACGTGCGCAAGTACGCCGCCGAGCACGGCGTCGGTGCCGTCGAAGCGCTCGAGCTCGGCATGAAGGAGAAGTCCGCCGAGTTCGCCCAGGCCGGTGCGCAGGTCTACCTGCCGGTGCTGGACTCCTGATCCACGGACCTGTGCCCACGCGTATCGGGGTTACGCGTAGGTAACAGTCCGCTATCCGGAGGTTTGACCCCTGCGGCCCAGGGAGAGGGCTGTGCCAGTCCCCAAGGATGGGGACCCTTTGGGGCTTGGGGGGAACGTGCTGCGTTGGTGGAGGCTGCTGGACGGACTGCTGTGGCAGCGGGCTGCCCTGGCGAACGCGCGGTCGGCGATGGCCGAGTGCCAGGACGAGGCCCGGCGCCGGGCTGACGCAGCCCAGGTGTTCACGCGGGTAACCGTGACGGTCCCCTCGCCCCGCGACGGCGGCCCGGCGCGGGTGCCCTCAGACGCCGTCTGAGGCGGGCCTGCCGCCGTACCCGACAGCGGCAACTCGATCTGAGGGGTCGGGGGTGCTCCAGACGACTGCCTGGCATGAGCGCCGCACCAGCCCCTGAAACAGTCATGCCCTCCCCCCCTCGGGTGTCCTTGCGTGCGGTGTCCGCATTCGTCGAGGTGGCGGACGGTGGCAGCTTCCGGCAGGCCGCTGACCGGATGTTCCTCGATGCCTCGACCGTCTCCAAGCTGGTGCGGCGGCTGGAGGACGAGCTCGGTCACGAGCTGCTGCACCGGAGCACCCGCCGGGTTGCTCTCACCGCACGCGGGATCGCGACCCTGGACGTGGCCCGGCGCTTGCTGGATGACGCGCACGCGCTACGGGCGGCCGCAGCATCGGAATGACCTCCTCGTCGCGTCCGTGTCGCACCGGCGGCGTGCCCGGCCAGCCACCGGTGACCATCAGGCTGCCACCGAGCCTGGGCGGGACGACGTGCTCGGTGCGCCGACTCGGCGCATGCCCGGCCGTGGTCGTCGAGCTCGGCGAGCTCAACGACAACCCGGGGCTGCCGGTGTCCTGTGTCTTCTCACCGCTGTCCGACGTCCTCCGTACCGCGTGGTTCCCCTGCGGGCACGAGCCGGTGTGGATCGAGCATCATCCGCAGCGGGCGCTGGCTGATCTGCTGATGCGGGACAGGGTGACGATGGCCCGGCACCGACTGACGCTCACCGCCGGCGGCGTCGTCCGCGAGCCGCTCAGCCGGAGGCGGTTCGCCCAACTGGTCGGCGGCGACGGCTAGCGCTGTCCTGCTGCGGCAACGGGCGCCGCCAGCCGCTGAGCGTCGGGTCTAGTGGCAGCCGACGGAGCGGACGGACACGACGAGCGTGTCCACGCAGTGCTGGACGCGGTCGACCGGGCCCACCGGCCGGTAGCCGTCGTCGCGGTCGTACACGTCGACCTTTCCTGCTGGCGTGCTCACAGTCGTCATCGTCGGGTGCGGCACGCTCTGCCCGGCCGGGTGGTCGGCGACGTTCCGGGTGCGGACGGAGGCATGACGGGCTCGTGGTACCGCCGTGCTGCCCTGCGCGGTGGAGGGCGACGCGGGCTGGACGCTGATGACCTGCACATCAGGAGCAGTCGTGGCGGGCAGGGTCGTCGTGTGGGTGCCCGGCAGCAACGCCAGCAGTGTCACCACCGCGGCGGCTGTCGCCACTGTGGCTGCGGGAGTGGCTGCCCGCCGCAGCGCCGCGAGCACCCCGAGCAGGATGGCGAGGGCCCGAAGCGCAGCGCTTCGCAGCTGCTTGCGGGCGCGGGTCAGATGGCCTTCTGCAGCTTTGAAGGTCATGCCGACGGCCTGCGCGGCCTCCGCGACGGTGAGCCCCTCGCCGATGTGGCCGAGCAGCTGGTAGACGTCCGGCTCGAGCCGGGTGCGGGCGTACTGGTCGACCCACGCGGCCTCGTGCTGGTCGCAGACCGCGTCGGCGACATCAGCCGCCGCCAGGTCGTCACGGACGACCCGCGACATGGCATGGCGCTCCCGCGCGTGGGCGCGGATCCGGTCGACCGCTCGCCGCTTCGCAACCGTCACCATGAACGCCTCGGCGTTCTCCACATCGGCGGGGCGTCGCTCGAGGACCTGCACGATCGCCTGGGTGGCGCACTCGGTCGCCTCGTCGCGGTCGTGCAGCACTCCGTAGGCGGCCGACACCATGGCATCCCACTGGCACCAGGCCTGAGTTGCCGAGAGTGTCCCCACCACGTGGTCATTGTCCTCTGCAAACGGGCCGTCGGCCAGCGGGGTCGGGACATCTGAGGGGTTCGGCTCGAACCGAGCGACTGCCAGTGACGGCACCGGCTGTCGGTGCCCGACCCAGGAGACCGCTATGGGTTCCCAGCCCCGCACCGCTATCCGCCTCTCCGTCTGCGGTTCGCTCATCGCCGCCCTCGTCGCTGTCATGGGCATCGGCAGTGCTTCTGCCTCACCGTCGAAGTGCGTCCGCATCTCGGACTCCAACGGCAACCAGATCACGGAGGTGTGCGTCCCGATGCCCTGAGTGCGGGCCCGAAGACATGTGCTCAGCGTGCGTTGCTCGTGCTCGTGCACGGCCGACCCGAATCGTTGCGCCGCAAGGCGATTGCTGCCGAAACACCAGCAATCGCGACTACTGGTTAGAGAGGGTTCGGGAAACAGATGGGGGGTGATAGATCGTCGTCGAGCGCGCCCGTGAGCCCTGGCTCGACAGGGCCTCGCCAGCCGCTGCGGGCTGTTGTCCGCAGAGACGAAGTGCGCGTTGCGCTCCAGGCGGACCAGCTGGTGCTGCACTACCTCCCGATCATCGAGCTGTCCACGGGAGAGCCTCGAGGAGTCGAGGCGCTGGTGCGCTGGCAGCCTCCCCATCACCCGCTGGTCATGCCGGACGACTTCCTGCCTGCAGTGGCCCACACGCCGGTCATGCACGACATCACCCGCTGGGTCCTCAACCGCGGATGCCGGGAGATGTCGAGGTGGCCGCACTGGACGCTGTCCGTCAACGTTGCAGCCCGCGAGGTGACCGACCCCCGTCTCGTCGAATGGGTGTCGGAAACCCTCGCGCGGTACGGTATGCAGCCCAGGCGACTCATCCTCGAGCTCACCGAGCAGGCCATCGTCTCCGACCTCGAGGCAGCGACCGAGGTGCTTGGGCGGCTGCGCGAGATCGGCGTCGGGCTCTCGCTGGACGACTTCGGCACCGGCTACTCGTCGCTGCTGTACCTGCGGGCGCTGCCGCTCACCGAGTTGAAGATCGACCGCGTCTTCGTCAGGGCGGACAGCGCCCGCCCGGCCGACGCGGCCATCGTGCAGAGCATCGTGCGCCTCGGCCGGAGCGTCGATCTGGCCGTGGTCGCTGAGGGCGTCGAGACCGCAGCCACCGCCAGCCGCCTTCGTGCGATGGGCTGCAGATCGGCGCAGGGGTACCTCTGGGGGCCTCCGCGTGCGGCGCCGGACGTGGCTGCTGATGTCGGGAAGGCCTGGCGAGCGACGTCCAGGACTCGCCGCCCGCCGATCGGTTCGAGAGCTCAGCTGTCCAAGCACGTGGCGCAGCGCATCCAGCGGTTGCTCGACGACGGCGCATCCATGCACACCATCGCGGCGGCCCTGAACCGGGAGCACCTCGAGACGCCGCATGGCACCCGCTGGCACGCCAGCACCGTCGCGCAGGCCGTCGCCAGCCTGGACGCGCCTGAGGACGCCCCCCACCGGCCCTAACCTCCCCGCCCCCGGGCCATGAAGGGATACCGCGGTGGCGATTTTCGCCTCCGATCGCCACCGCGGTATCCCTTCATCGCGCCGCGGGGCAGGGGGCGTTGGGGCGGGCACGGCGGTACTTTTGCCACCTGTCGGCTGACTTATGGCGGTTTCAGGTGTAATTTGCCGGCATCCCCCAGCAGAGGAGTCGGCCGTGTCGCGAATGTGGGCTCTTGTCGGAGCGGCTGCGCTCGTCGCAGGCGCGCTCGTGCTCGCCCCAGGAGGTCAGGCCGCGGCGCGCGGCGTCTGCAACCCGAAGGCACCCTCGGTCGCGCATCATGCGGGGGGCCGGGTGGTCCAGGGCGTCCGGCCGGCGCGGATCCCGTGCGCCAGCGAGACCGGCTTCTACACCGGCGAGACGGGCATCGCGGTGACCCGTGACGGTCACGTGTGGTTCAGCGCCGCGGACTGGGAGTGGGCGATGGTGCGCTCCTCCGACAACGGCCGCAGCTGGGAGAAGGTGGTCCCGGAGGGGCCGCAGGCCGAGCCCGGCTGCTACGCGGTCACCTCGCCGTACACGTGCTCGGAGAGCGAGTCGCAGAAGAACGGCACGGTGGCTGACGCCTTCCTCTGGATCGACCCGGCGACGTCGAAGGTGTTCTGGAGCAAGACCTACGGCTTCGCCATGTGCTCGAGCTTGTCGATGACCGACGACAACGGCCGCAGTTGGCACTCGGTGCCCGAGTTCGCCTGCCCTGGCGGTGATTACGAAAAGATCGCGGGCGGCCCGGCCCCCGCGGGCGGCGCCAAGCCGGTCGGGTACCCGTCGGTCCTCTACACCTGCACGAACGGCCCGGCTCCGTGGTTCGTCGTCGGCCCGGGCCGGGTCTGCTTCAAGTCGCTGGACGGCGGGACGACGTGGGCCTTCACCGGAATGCCGCTGCCGTCGCCGCTCGCCCCCGGCTGCTTGCACTTCCAGGAGCCGCAGGCCGTCGGGCCCGACGGCACGCTCTACCTGCCGGTCTCCTGCGGCAGCAGCAACCCGTCGGCCCTGGTCCGGATCGCGTACTCCAAGGACGAGGGGACGACGTGGAGCTACGCCGCCGTACCCGCTGAGTCCGTGGGCAACGGCTCTGCCCTGATCGGCGGCGTCTCCCTCGCCGTGGACAAGGCAGGAGTGGTGTACGTCGTCTGGCGTGGCACGGACCAGAAGCCCTACCTGGCCGTGACGAAGGACAACGGGGCGACCTGGAAGGGGCCCTTCATGGTCGGCATGCCCGGCGTGACCACGGGCGGCCCCGCACCGCAGGTGACGGCGCAGGCCGCGGGCCACATCGCGATCGGCTACTACGGCTACTCCGGCAAGGACGCGACACGGCTCAACGGCTACCTCACGGAGTCGTTCGACGCGGCTTCGGCCAAGCCGTTGTTCCACAGCGCGATGCTCAACGATCCCAAGAAGCCGCTGTACTTCCCCGTGAAGAGCGGCACGCTGCCGCGCAACGACTACCTGGGCGTCGCCTTCGGTCCTGACGGGACTCCGTGGGTAGGTCTGGTGAAGCTGCTGTCGGCGCGCCCTGACAGCCAGGGCTTCATCCAGTCCACGGGCTACGCGGGACACCTGGTACGGCCGTGATGACCCGTCTCGTCCGGGCCGGCGCCGTCCTGGCTCTGCTGCTCTCGGTGCTCACCGTCCGTGAGGTCGGCGCGTCCCCCTCCGGCTGCAACACGCGCGCTCATGTCGCCGGTGGCGACTGGCCGATGATGGGTGGCAACCTCGGCCAGACCAACTACCAGACGGCCGAGCACGTCATCAGCAGGGCGAACGCCGGCTCGCTGAAGCTCAGGTGGACGAGTGCCGCTCCGGTCAACCCGGGGCAGGGCACGCCGGTCGTCGCCGGCAACTGCGTGTTCGTCACCGGCCTCGGCGTCGTGTACGCCCTGGATGCCGCGAGCGGCAAGCTGGTCTGGCGCTCCGGGCCCGGGCCGGTGCCGTTCGGCGGCGATGGCTTCGTGACGTACCCGCCACAGGGCGTGTCGGTCTTCGACGGTCGCGTGCACATGGGGGTCGACAACAACAACAAGCCCGTGAGCATGGCCTTCGACGCCAGGACCGGCGAACGGCTCTGGACGAGCAAGCCGCTCACCTTCGGCTACAAGGCGACCCAGCTGTCGGTGCCAAAGGTGCTCGACGGGATCCAGCTGTTCTTCACGACCGGGCCTGACTTCGACCCGCACGGGCGCCCGGGTTTCGCGTTGCTGGACGAGAAGAGCGGCCGGGTGCTCAGCAAGCGCACGACCCTCACGCCGCAGATGCTGGCCCAGGGCTACGCGGGCGGTGGCGTGTGGGCGACCGCGGCGATCGACCCAGTCGGCAAGTACGCGTACGTCGGGACCTCCAACCCGTACACGAAGACCAAGGAGTCGCCGTACGACAACGCGATGATCAAGATCGACCTCAACCGCAGGCGGTCCAGCTTCGGTCAGATCGTGGCGGCAGCGAAGGGGACGCCCGACGCCCCGACGAACGCCGTCTACAACCAGCCTGAGTGCCAGACCCTCGGCCCCGCGATGCCGGTCGGCCTGGTCGCGGTGTCACTGGTGTGCGGCCAGGACGACGCCGACTTCGGCATCGGCCCGACGGTCTTCCGCAACCGGCACGGTCGCCTGATGCTCGCCGGGATGCAGAAGAACGGGCACCTGCACATCCTCGACGCCACGACGATGGCGCAGGAGTACGACTTGCTGCTCGGTCCGAACGCCTACACCAGCGTCTTTGCCGGCAACCTCAGCATGCCGGCCTGGGACGGCCGCTACCTCTACGTCGCCGGCGTCCCCGGGACGCTGTACGCCATCGACCCCGATGACGGCTCGATCGTCTGGGCCGCTCCCGGCCAGGACGGGCCGGCGCCCGGCAGGCCGGTCGTCGGCGGCAACGGGGTCGTCTGGACCATCAATGGCGCCAACATGGTGGTGGCGCACGACACGAGCACTGGGCTGCCGATCGGACTGCCGCTGCGCCCGTCGCAGGACACCGGTCAGACCTGCTCGCCCGGCGCCAACGGCGGCATGGCGTTCGCGCATCACACGCTGTTCATCAACTGCGGCGGCTACCTCGCCGCGTACGGCCTGTAGCGGGTTCCCTTGAAAACGCTGGGGTTTCGGCAAGAGGAACGCGACTCACGTACGGCGAAGGGCCTACTCATGAACAGACTGCGGCCCCTGGCACTCGTCGCTGCCGTGCTCGCCACGTTCATGCTCGTGCCGGTGACGAGCGCCGGGCCTGTTCCGCCGGCCCGTGCCAACCTGCTGCTGTTCAACTTCTCGCTGGGCTTCCACCACCTGTCGATCCCGCACCGCACGGAGGTGCTCACCCAGGCGCTGGCGCGGGAGGGCTACCGAGTCACGGTCAGCGGGGATCCGAAGGACCTCACGCCGTCGCGGTTGGCAGACACCGATGCTGTCGTCTGGCTCAACACCACGGGTGCTGGTGCCGCGCCGTTCTCGCCCGCGGTGAAGAGGTCGTTCGAGGACTGGATGCGCTGCGGCGGCGGCAATGTCGGCATCCACGCTATGGCCGGTCCGCTGTTCACCGGGTGGCCCGCGTGGACGAAGATCTGGGGCACCACCGAGGGCGGTGAGCCGCTCACCGAGACGAGCGTTGCCGATGACGACACCGCCCGTTACGAGGGCTGGGGCCAGTTCGACGTGACCGTCAAGGTCGACGACCACAGGTCCCCGGCGACGGCGCCGTGGCACGGCGTCACGACCTTCAACGCACGCGACGAGTGGTACCACTGGGCCTCGGACCCGAGCAAGGTCGTCCCGGACTCCCACCAGCTGCTGGGCTTCGACGGGTTCACCGACCCGCGGACGGCGACGCAGTTCGCCGGGTCGGGCTACTGGTTCGACATGCCGATCGCCTACACCGGCAGCTTCGCCCACACCAACCGGGACTTCTACACCAACCTCGGGCACAGCACGACGATGTTCGACAGCCCGGAGTACGTCGCGCACGTGCTCGGCGGCACCGACTGGGTGACGAAGGTCCGGCCGAGCGCGGGCTGCCTGGCCGCGCACGGGATGCGCGGGCAGACAGCGCGCCGAGAGGCGGCACCGTCGCGACCGGGCGCTGTCCAGGTGCTGCAGCCGCCGGCGGCGCCGGTCAGCCAGGCCGCGTGCTGGCTCACCGGTCCGGCTCGCTTCACCGGCTCGAAGGCCAGCCTGTACGGGGGTCTCGGGCTGTGCAACGGGCAGCTGGATGTCGCCTGCTCGCTGGGCGCGGCCGGGCCGCCGCAGCTGCCCGGCGGCGGTTGCTCGGACCCTGCGCACGCGACGGCCGGGGTGGAAGCGGGCGAGACCTACGTCGACCCGCGGACCGACCGGCGCTACCAGGAGCCGCCGTTGACCAGCAGCGGCCCGTGCGCTGCCGGGATGCTTGCGGGGGTGCTGTTCGTGACCTGGCGGGACCACCGGCTGAGCATCCTGTCGGTGATGACCACCGGTGGTGTGCTGACCGGCAAGGTGCTGGACCAGATCACTCTCAAGCCGGTGCGCGGTGGCCGTCCGCTCGTCGTGCGCTCGACCGAGTTCGCCGGCGGGACCGTCAGCGGGTCGCTCAGCCTGGCCAGCTGCGTGACGCAAGGTGTTGTCCCGCAGGTGCCGTTCTTCGGCACTCCTGGCGTGGGGGTCGTCAGCGGCAGCTTGACGGTGACCGCATGAGAGCCCGGCGGCTGGCTGTGGCGGTCGGGCTCGTGCTGAGCACGTCGCTGCTCCCCGCCTTCGCGAGCGCCGCCAGCCCGCGGCCGTGCGCCGGGTCGCTGAAGGGGGGCGACTGGCCGGCGTACGGCGGGCCGGTGCTCGGACAGAACAACCAGGTCGCCGAGAAGCGCATCAGCACCGCGACCGTCGCGAGCTTGGGCCTCGCGTGGCAGTCCGCACCGAGCGGTTTCCAGGCCGTTCCCGTGGTCAGTGGCCGCTGCGTCTACGCCACCGACCTGGGCCACGTGCAGGCCTTCGACATCGGCACGGGCAAGCTGGTGTGGCGCACGCCGGTCGCGCTGCCGTACACGGAGTTCGCGCCGTTCGCCGTCGCGGTGGCCGACGGCGTCGTGCACGTCGACTACGACAACAAGCTCTCGCCGCGGGCCACCGCCTTCGACGCCCAGACCGGCCGCCGGCTCTGGACCAGTGAGTCGGTCACCTTCGGCTACCGGGCCTGGCAGCTGTCGTCGCCGTCGGTCGCGGGCAACCTGCGGTTCTTCACCACCACCGGTCCCGACTTCGACCCGCACGCCCGTCCCGGCTTCGCCGTCATGGATGCCCGCACCGGCCGGGTCCTCACCAAGCGCGCCACCATCCCGCTCGCCGACTACCGCAAGGGCTACTCCGGAGGAGGCATCTGGGGGACGCCGGTCATCGACCCGCGCGGCCTCTACGCCTACGCCGGCACGTCGAACCCCTACTCCAAGACCAAAGAGCATGCGTACGACAACGCGATGCTCAAGATCGACGTCAATCCCAAGCGCAAGACGTTCGGGCAGGTCGTCGCATCGTTCAAGGGGACGCCCGACAACATCGTCGGCCAGCCGGTCTACGACGGGCCGGTCTGCCAGACCGCCGAGGCGGTCGCGCCCAGCTCGTCGTTCAGCAGCGTGCCGTGCCTGCAGAACGACGTCGACTTCGGCAACAGCCCGACGCTGTGGCGTGACGCGCACGGGCAGCTGATGGTGTCCCAGCTCCAGAAGTTCGGGATCATGTTCACGGTCCGGGCCTCCGACATGAGGCAGGTCTGGAACAGCGGCCCCATCGGCACCGACTCCGAGCTCACCCTCACGGGCGGCAACCACGGCAACGCCGCCACCGACGGAAAGCGGCTGTACACGATGACCAACCCCGGCACGCTCGAGGCATTGGACGCCGCCACCGGCAAGCTGGTGTGGGCCAACGCCCTCGTCGAGCCGATGGCCAGCAAGAACGTCGCCCTCGCCAACGGCGTGCTGTTCGCTTCGGACTACGCGGGGGTGCATGCCTTCGATGCCGCCACCGGCGCGCGGCTCTGGGACTCCCTCCGGACCGGCCAGGCGCTCAACTGCGGCAACGAGAGCGACATGCTCTCGATGGCGCACGGCACCGTCCTCGCGAACTGCGGCGGCACCATCGCCGCCTTCCGCCTCCCCGCCTGGCCCCGTTGCGTCATTGCTGCTGAGCCTGACTGCGGTGTGCTTGTGATGACGTCGCGCAGCCCGGCTCCGCTTGCGTCATCACTGCTGAGCGTGACTCTGATGTGTGATGTGTCGTCACATCGTTGACGGGGTGTGTCAGGA
>JBHEMB010000425.1:0-7053 GCA_046262855.1 Mycobacteriales bacterium
CTCCTTGACAGCGGCGCCCCGGCGTTCACCCGGGAGATGGCCGTCGCCGCGGCCGCGGCGCTGGCACGCCTCGTCAGCCCCGCCGAACTGGCTGCCGACTACATCATCCCTGACGTGCTCGACCCGAGGGTGGCACCCGCGGTCGCTGCGGCCGTCAGGTCAGCCGCCGGCTAGGGCCCGCGGGGGACTCAGGCAGCCGCGAGCGGCCGAGGCAGTTGCTGGCGGGGGCTGACGGCGTGCCCGTCTGGAAGCAGCTCGCCACCGTCGTCGAACAGCACGACCCCATTGCACAGCAGGGTCCAGCCCTGCTCTGGGTGGAACGCGAGCGCCCGGGCCGCTTCGCGGTCAGACGCGCCGGACGCCGGGCAGGCTGGCGTGTGAGTGCACATGACGGAACCTCGTTCGGCTGCATGGCCACTGAGCCGCCCGGTTGCTCACTGCACCGGTGCGGTCGAGTGAAACCTAGAGCCCGCGGGCAGCGGCGTCTTCGGCGGCGGCCACCGCGTTGTGACGTCGCGCTGTGCACCTCGCACAAACCGGCTGTCGGTTCCGGGATGGCCCGGTGGGGGCTGGATTGGCAGCACAACGGCCTCCACCAACCTTGTGCAGCCTCGCCTATCCGCTCGGCTGCGACCTCCGCAACGGTGTCCGGGTTCCACTCTGGCTCCTGGAGGTTTCATGCGCTCGTCCCGACGTTCGCCGCAACGGTTCGCCGCCGCGCTCTGCCTCTGCGGGCTGGTGACCGCGGCGTGCGGTGCCTCTGAGCAGGTGCGGCTGCAGGTCGCCGGACGCAACCCGGCGGCGGCAGGCGGGGGGAGTGCTCAACTCGCCGGTGCTGACGTCGGTGGCGCGACGTCCGGTGGCGCGACGGGATCAGCCGTCTCGGGCGCCGCCCCCACGACAGGACCGATAGCGGCAGCGGCCGCTGGCGGGGGCTCCGGCAACACCACGGCCGGCTCCACGGCCGGCTCCGCGAGCGGCTCCTCCGCCGGGGCAGACTCCGCGCCGCCCCCCGCGCCAGTGAGCGGCAACGGAGGGGCCACGGACATCGGCGTGACGGCCACGCAGATCAAGATCGGCGCCTCGTTCTTCAACGGCGGGTTCCTCGACAAGTACAGCCGTTCGGTGGAGCAGGCCGCGTCCGCCTACTTCAACCTCATCAACGACAACGGTGGGATCTACGGGCGCAAGATCACGTTCGACCCCTGCGACACCCAGGGCACCGCCGACGGCACCCAACAATGCATCAGGCGGCTGGTCGAGCAGGACAAGGTCTTCGTGATGGGCCCGAGCCTCGACTTCAACATGGACACCGTCGCCGGCTACGTCGCCCAGCACAAGCTGCCCTGGATCGGGTCCGCTGGGCTCTACGACGCCGAGTGGGACAGCCCGTGGATCTTCCCCACGCAGCTGCGGGGCGGCGCCGTGGGCAACCTGATGACGACGTTCGTCGCCAAGACCCTCAAGAAGAAGCGGCTGGCCGTCAGCCAGCTCCGCAACGGGGCCGGCCCGGCGTGCACGAAGCAGATCCGTTCGGTCGCGGCGAAGCTCGGACTGACGGTGACCTACGTCGCCGAGAACAACGACACCGAGAGCGACCTGACCGACCGGGTCATCGCGACGCGCAACACCAACCCGGACGTCGTCGTGTTCTGCAACGACCCGGTCAACAACATCAAGTTCCAGCAGTCCGCGTCGCGGCTCGGGTGGAAGCCCATCTTCATTCAGGGCTTCGGTACAGCGGACGACGTACCCCAGGCGATCGGCTCGTCGTCTGAGGGCATGTACGGCTTCACGCCGTACGACCACTACGACGTCCAGTCGAAGGCGATGCTGGACTACCGGCGGGTCACGAGCTTCTACTACCCGAACACGTTCCCCTTCAGCTACAGCGTGGCCGCCTGGGCTGGGGCGCAGGCCGTTGTGCAGGCCCTCACCAAGGCTGGTCCGCACCTCACCCGGACGGGCTTCCTCAGCGCGGTCCGCGGCCTCAAGCACTTCGACGTGGGGCTCGGTCTGTCCTTCGACTTCAGCAGCCCGGACGAGGTCTGCCCTCCGGCCGGCCACTTCGTCCAGGTCAAGAACGTGAACGGCAGGCTCGCCTACGTCCCCGTGACCGGCAAGTACGCCGGAACTGGCGGCTGCTGATGGCTGCGCTGACGAACTTCCTCATCACCGGCATCGCGTCTGGCGCGGTCTTCGCCCTGCTGTCCATCGGCATTATCCTGATCTACCGCGTGAGCCGCGTCATCAACCTCGCTCATGGTGCGGTCGGGGTCTTCGCGACGTACGTCTTCTACTTCACCTTCGTCCAGCGGCTGCACCTGCCCGTCGCGGTGGCCTTTCTCCTCACGCTGCTCGTGGGGGGCGTGCTCGGGGCCGCCATGCAGGTGCTCTTCATCAACCCGGTCAGGACCGAGGGACAGCTCACCACGCTCATCATGTCGATCGGTGTCCTACTCCTGCTGACCGACGGCGCCATCCAGCTCTACGGGCCGACCCAGCCCGCCATCCCCAGCATCTTCAGCGACCGGACGATCACGATCGGCGGCTCGGGCATCACCGTGCACCAGCTGGCGACCATCGGCCTCGTCCTGCTGCTCGCGGGCGGCTTGTCAGTGCTGCTCACGCGTTCGGCTTACGGGAAGGCGATCGAGGCCATCGCGCAGGACCCAGGCGCGGCGCGTCTGATCGGCGTCCCGGTCACCACGGTCACCACCGGCGTCTGGGCGGCCGGCGGCGCCACCGCGGCACTGGCAGGGATGCTGTTCATCCACCTGAACACGATCGACCCGCTCGGTCTGACCTTCGTGCTCATCTCGGGACTGGTTGCTGCCGTCCTCGGTGGTCTCACGTCGCTGCCGCTGGCCGTCGCAGGGAGCTTCGGCCTCGGCATGGTCTTCAGCGTGGCGCAGGGCTACATCACGAGTGCCGGAGTCGGCAACGCGTTCGTCTTCGGCTTGCTGCTGATCTTCCTCCTGGTCAGCCCGCGGCTGTCGCGAGCGACCGGCACCCTGGCGGAGATCTGACATGGGAGGGTCCGTGAAGAGGCTCGCACCTCACCTCCTGCTCGTCGCCGCGGCCGTGACCTGGCCCTTCCTGACACCAGCGGGCGCCTGGTTCTCCGGCGCGCTCGCGGTCAGCTACGCGTTCGTCGCGCTTTCCCTCGTGGTGCTCTCCGGCTGGACAGGACAGATCTCGCTCGGCCAGGCGGCGTTCTACGGCTTCGGCGTCTACCTGGTCCGACCGATCCTGGACGCGGGCGTTCCCGCGCTGCCAGCGCTGCTGGTGGTCGGTGCGGCAGGAGCGGCCATCAGCCTGGTGCTCGGCGTCCCCTCGCTCCGGCTCAGGGGCGTCTACCTCGCCATCGCGACGCTCGCCTTCGGAGCGATGTGCCAGAACTACCTGTTCAACCAGGACATCATCAGCGGGGGTACTGCGTCTCAGCTGATCCCGCGACCTGCCGGGTTGGAGAGCACCAGAGCCTTCTACCTGGCCACGCTCCTCCCCTTGGGTATCGCGCTGCTCGTCGTTGGGCAGCTGCGCCGCTCCGACGTCGGACGGGTCCTGATCGCCATGCGGGACAGCGAGAACGCCGCGCAGGCCCTCGGCGTCCGCCTCGCGTCGTACAAGATCGGGGTGTTCGCCTTCTCCGCGGGACTGGCCTGCATCGGCGGGGCCCTCTACGGGATGCTGATCGGTGCCACGCCCTCGGGCACGAACTTCGGGGTCCTGCAGTCGTGGTTCTTCCTGGCGATGCCCGTCGTCGGAGGCCTGCGTTCGATCAGCGGTGCCGTCGTCGGCGGGGCGCTGTTCGCCGCCGCCCAGCCGCTGACCAACGAGCTGGGCATCCGGCTCTACCTCACGAGCGGCCTGCTCGTGATCGTCGTCCTGCTGTCCCGCTCAGATGGGATCGTCGGCCTCCTCAGGTCGTTGCGCGCCGGCTTCCGTCGGGAGCTGGCGGGGGCCGAGGAGAGACGGCTCGCGCGCAGCACCCGGCCCGCTCCCGCACGGCTACGGCTGACGGTCGAGGACGAGGTCGGGACGCCCTCCCGGCTGCGGCTCGTGAGGGCGCAGCGGTGACCGGCGCCCACCTGCAGGTGCGCGACCTCACGGTCGCCTTCTCCGGGGTCGTGGCGAACGACGCCGTGAGCCTCGAGGTGCAGCCGGGTCAGGTCGTCGGGCTGCTCGGCCCCAACGGCGCGGGCAAGACCACGCTGTTCAACGCGATCAGCGGCTTCGTCCGTCCACAGGCAGGCTCGGTCGTGCTCGACGGGGTCGACCTGACCCGGCTGACACCGCCGGCCCGGGCCGCCGCGGGAATGCTGCGCACCTTCCAGCAGGGCGACCTGTCGTCGCACCTGACCGTGCGGGAGAACCTGCTGCTCGGCACGCACCTGCACTACGGCGCCGCCGTCTGGACATCCGTCCTGGGCCTGCCAGGGTGGCGTCGGGCCGAGCGTCGAGCCGCTGCCCGGACGGACGAGATCGCAAAGAGCCTGGGCATCAGCCACGTCCTCGAGCGGGACGTGGACGGGCTCCCGTACGGCACCCGCCGGCTGGTGGAGGTGGCACGCGCGCTCGCTGCGGAGCCGCGATTGCTGCTGCTCGACGAGCCGATGGCCGGATTCGACCCGAGTGAGTCCCGCGCGTTCGGCAGCGTCATCCGCCAGGTGGCTGACGAGCTCGGGGTGTCGGTCCTCGTCATCGAGCACGACGTGGCCGAAGTCCTTGCCTTGAGCGACACGGTGTACGTGCTCGAGTTCGGTCGGCTCATCGCCCATGGGACACCGGACCAGGTGCTCGCGGACCCGCAGGTGCGACGCGCCTACTTCGGCTCGGAGGTGGAACGTGTCTGACCCGCTGCTGGAGGTCCGCGGTCTCGAGGTGGCCTACGGTCACGTGACTGCCGTGCGCGGCGTCACCCTCCACGTCGACCGAGGCGAGATCGTCTCGCTGCTCGGTGCCAACGGAGCCGGCAAGACGTCGACCCTGCGAGCGCTCTCCCAGGTGGTCCGGCCGCGGTCGGGCCGCGTGCGGTTCGCTGGAGAGCGGCTCGCGAGCTCACCCAACAAGGCGGTCGCTCAGGGACTGGCCGTCGTGCCGGAGGGACGCCGGGTCTTCCCGGTGCTGAGCGTCGCCGACAACCTGCAGCTGGGTGGTTGGGTACGTCGACGCAGCCCCGTCCGATCGGAGTACGAAGCGCTCGTCTACGATACCTTCCCGCGGCTCGCGGAACGCCGGAACCAGGCCGCAGGCTCGATGTCCGGCGGCGAGCAGCAGATGCTTGCCATCGGTCGGGCCCTCATGTCGGGGCCGACGCTGCTCGCCATCGACGAGCTCTCCCTGGGACTCGCCCCGCTGTTCGTCGACGAGCTGCTCGAGCGGCTGCTCGAGCTCAACCGGCAAGGGGTCTCGTTGCTCCTGGTGGAGCAGTTCGTGCACCGCGCACTTGCGGTGTCCAACCGGGTCTACGTCCTGTCGCGTGGCCGGATCGCCTACCAGGGCACCGCGGAAGAGGCAAGCCGGAGCGACGCCCTCGAGAACGCCTACATGGCAAGGAGCGACTGAATGAGAGCGATCCCGTTGGTGACGGCAGCCCTACTGGCGCTACCGCTGCTCGGTGGCTCGTCGGCCACGGCGTCTCCCGATCTCGTCCCGGAAGGGGTCGTCTACGGAGGCAGCGCCGCCGGCGCGCTGATCGGCGTGACACTGCGCATCCCTGCGGTCTCGGCGGGCGGGATCGGGTACGCCGACTCCCAGGTCGACCTCAGCGCCGCGCGGGCCCGAAGCTCGTCGGCGTACCCCGGGTTCCTGGTGGACGCCTTCATGAAGTCCTCGTGCGGTTGCGCCTACAACCCCAGCGACACGATCGCGCAGAACCCGCCCTCCTCCTCGGCGCCCACGAAGTCCGCCTTCCAGGGCAGCCAGAGCACCCCGGCAGGGGAGCAGGCGACGATCGCGGCGGAAGCTCCGAGTGTGGTGGAGGCATCGTCCCGGTACATCAGCGGCGGCGTCTCCGCGCCGGCGGCACCCATCACCATCAAGAGCGGCACGGTCGTCTCGTCCACGCTGGTGCAACCGGACGGCACTGTTGTCTCCGACGTCACCACGACAGCTTCCGGCGTGGAGATCGCGGGAGTCGTGAGCATCTCGCAGGCAACATCCAGGGCGAAGACCGTGACCGCCCCGGGCAAGCAGCCGGTCATGACCGTGACGAGCAAGGTCGGGAGCGTGCTGGTCTCCGGCATCCGCTCCGAGCTGTCCGACGCCGGTCTCGTCGTGGCCGATCAGTCCGCCGTCACGCCACAGCAACTCGCGGTGTTCAACGGCGGGGTGCCCGCGCTGGCGGACCAGGGTGTCTACATCTCCGCGCTCGAACCTGTGGTGCAGACCGTGCGGCCCGGGTTCGGCGAGGTGCTGACGGGTGCGTTCCGGGTCCGCTACCAGGTGAAGGACAACCCGACCCCCAACGACATCGGCACCGACGTGGAGTACGTCGTGGCGAGCGTGCGCAACCTGGCTTCGTCCCAGAACCGCATCCGTCCGCAGCGAAGCGATCATGCCGCCCCGCTGCGGCTCCCGCCGGCACCTGTGGGAGCCCAGACCACCCCGTCAACCCACGGCGGCAGCCCATTGGGCACTGGCTCCGCCGTCGTACCGGCAGCTGGCTTCTCTCCGGTGACCGGGCCGGTGGTCGCGCCGCCCGCCGCGGTCGCGGGCGGCAAGACCCTCGCAGACCTGCTCGCCAACAGCAAGAAGGCGGGTGCTGCACCGAAGGTCATCGGCCTCTACGGCTGGCTCGTCGCGTTCGCACTCATCTTCACCATCGTCCCGGCCAGAGTTCTCGGCCGCCGTCAGACCGCCTGATCGAGGAGACCCACCATGGACCCACGTCTGCACATCTACCTGACCAGGATCGCCAGCGCCGGGCTGCTGATCGCCGGAGTCGTCGTCGTGATCGTGGGCTACATCGGCGTGCGCGGTGAGAGCGCGGTCGAGCTTCAGCTGCCCTACATCGCGAGCGGAGGCATCGGAGGCCTGGCACTGCTT
>JBHEMB010000426.1:0-2720 GCA_046262855.1 Mycobacteriales bacterium
GCCGATGTGCTCGGCCAACTGCGACGGTGCCGCGGCGGCCATCCTCGTCAGCGACGCGAAGCTCAAGACGCTCGACCCGGAGCAGCGGCGTCGCGCCATCAAGGTGTCGGCGTCGATCCTCACCAGCGACCCGTACGACGAGGGCTGCCAGGTGCTGCCGAACGTCAACACGCTCACGCGCAACGCGGCCAAGCTGGCCTACGCGCAGGCCGGTGTGTCCCCCGAGGACCTTGACCTGGTCGAGCTGCACGACTGCTTTGCGACGGCGGAGCTGGTGCACTACGACAACCTGATGCTGTGCCCCGAGGGCGGTGCGGTGGACTACTTCGAGTCAGGTGCGCCGTTCCGCGACGGGCGGCAGCCGGTGAACGTCTCGGGCGGTTTGCAGTCCAAGGGCCATCCGATCGCGGCTACCGGCATTGCCAACGTGTGGGAGGTCTGCCACCACCTGCGCGGCGAGGCAGGGGACCGGCAGATCGCCGGCGCCAAGGTCGGACTGGCGCACGTCATCGGGATCGGCTCCGCCTGCGGCGTCCACATCCTCGAGAAGGCCGCCTGACGCTAGCTCGACTGTCCCGGGTGGTGGGTCACGGCAGCGATGGCCTCGGTACCGGCGGCGTCCCAGAACGGCTGCCAGGACGGCCAGGCGTGCGGCAGGTCGGGGAGCGGCCCGTCCCAGCCCGGCCACTGCTCGAATGAGGGGCCGGCCGGCGCCTGCTCGATAGGCGTGCTGTACCAGTGCTCGTGCACTCGCTTCGCGAAGCCCCACCGGCCGTCCACGCGACGGTAGCTGTCGCGATAGACGATGGCCTGCACGATCCAGTGCTCGCCGGACTCGTGCTCGGCGCGACAGTAGACCTCGCCGGTTGCCGTGTCCTCGTCGACGAGGTCGATGCGATGCCCGACGATCATGTGGATCGAGCGGTAGAACCGCTGCAGGACAGGAGTAAAGAAGCTTCGTATGCCGACAGCACCCAGCCCGTGCTGCTTGCCCATCCAGGCGTCGCTGTTCCACTGCTCGACCATGAGGTCGAGGTCGCGGGCGTCGACGGCCTGTGCGTAGCGGACCGCGAGCTGCTGGATCGCGAGCTGCGCTTCCATCCTTCGCAAGGCGAGGTGCTGTACGGCGGGAGAGCGCAGGGTGACGTGGTGCTCGGCGATCCGCCAGCCTTCAGGACCGTACCGCAGCACGTCGTGGTAGTCGGCAGAGCCGACCGTTCCGGCGCGCGCCGGGCCGGCCACCTTGAAGCGGAGCCGTACGGGGTCGCCGTCGAGCACCTCGACGTTCGTGACGTGGTGGGTCACGGGGTGCAGCTCGGCGAGGCGGTCCCACTCGCGCGCGTCGATGACGTTGCCGTAGCGGGCAGCGAGCTCGTGGATCTCCAGACGCGCGGCGCTGTCGAGCATGTCAGTCCTCCGCGAGCAGCGGCTTGAGCTCGGTGAACATCAGCTCGAGGTGCCGGTCGACGAGGTCGTCGTCGAGCCCAGGCTGGTCCGCCCAGCACCACAGGTCGGTGACGGGCAGCCCGCTCGTGCGCGTGCGAATCACCGACGCGACCTGCTCCGGCGTACCCACCACGTATCGGCCGGTGTCCAACCAGTCCTCCCCGGTGGCCGGCTCAGGGGGCGCGTGGCCGGTGCCGGCGAAGGTGTGGCGGTCGTAGGAGTTCCAGCGCTCGACGATGTGGGGACGCGCGATGGCCCAGGCCTTCTCGGGGTCGTCAGCGAGCAGGAAGTCGATGTGGCCTCCGACGCGTGCCGTCGTGGCGTCGTGGCCACCCGCTGCGAGACCTTCCTGGTAGCTCTCCAGCAGCCTGCGGTCCAGGATCTGCAGGGCCATCCCCAGTCGACCGGCCAGCCGCGCGCCGCGCGGGCCGGCGAAGCCCGCCCAGAGCGGGACGGGCCGCTGGACCGGCCCTGGGGTGACCACCGGCAGGTCGCCGGGCTGCTCCCCGAGGTGCTGGCGGAGCTCGCCGATGCGCTCCTCGAAGACGGCGTACCGCCGCTTGAACTCGCCGTGGAAGGCCTGGTACTCGGCCTTGCGGTAGCCGACCCCGAAGCCCGCCTCCACCCGGCCGCCACTCATCGCGTCGACGAGGGCGACCTGCTCGGCCGTCTCCAGGGCGGGGCGCAGCGTCAGCAGCGAGACCGCCGTACCGATCCGCACCCGGGTGGTCCGGGCCGCGATGGCGGCGGCCATCAGCCAGGGCTGCGGCAGGTAGCCGTCGTCGAAGAAGTGGTGCTCGGTCAGCCAGACCGCGTCGGCGCCCGCGGCCTCTGCGTCGACAACCCGCTGCAGCCACTGCGCGTAGTGGTCCGCCCATGGCCGCGGTCGTGACGGCGTGTTGCGGAAGTCCAGGTAGAGGCCGAGCCGCATCGCTGCTCCCAAGGTTGTTCTCAGACGGTGGCGTGTTCCGCAAGCGTGCGCAGGACCCTACGGTCCGGCTTGTTGTTCGCGGTCAAGGGAAGAGCGGTGACGATCACGGTGCGCTTGGGGACCTTGTAGCCGGCGAGGCTCTCCCGGGCGAACGCGGCAAGAGCCGCGACGTCGAGGACGACCCCTGCACGAGCCACGACAGCCGCTTCCACCCGCTCACCCCAGTAGTCATCGGTGACGCCGTACACGCACACCTCGTTCACGTCCGGGTGCTGGGCCAGGACGGTCTCGACCTCGATGGGGAAGACGTTCTCGCCGCCGGTGATGATCAGCTCCTTGGAGC
>JBHEMB010000427.1:0-2777 GCA_046262855.1 Mycobacteriales bacterium
AGCCGGACGTCGTGGTGCTCGACGTCATGCTGCCCGGTGCGGACGGCTTCGAGGTCTGCCGGCGCGTGCGTGCCTTCTCCGCCGTGCCGATCGTGATGCTCACGGCACGCAGCGATGACATGGACGTCGTCGCCGGCCTCGAAGCAGGAGCCGACGACTACCTGGCGAAACCGGTGCAACCGCGCGTGCTCGAGGCAAAGCTCAAGGCGGTGCTGCGCCGGGTCGGACCGCCGACCCTGAAGCCGTTATCCGCCCCGGTCGCGTTCGGCGAGTTGGTGGTCGACCGGGCGTCACTCGTGGTGACGAAGGGCGGGCGGCATCTCGACCTGACCCCGATGGAGCTGCGACTGCTGCTTGAGCTAGCCAGCAACCCGGGGCTGGTCCTGTCGCGCCAGCAGCTGCTCGCCTCGGTCTGGGGTCAGGACTACCTGGGCGACTCCCGGTTGGTCGACGCCTGCGTCCAGCGGCTCCGCGCGAAGATCGAGGACGTGGCTGCCGAGCCGCAGCTGCTTCGGACGGTGCGCGGCTTCGGCTACCGCTTCGGCACGTGACGCCCGACCACGGCAGCCTGCGGCAGCGTCTGCTGCTCGGCTTCGTCGGCGTGGGGCTCGTCTCAGCAGGCGTCGCTTCTGCGGCCACGATCACCGGGTTTCTTGTCGTGGCGAACCAGCACCCGATCGGCGCCAACCGCGTCGGCCGGCGCATCATCGGTTGGTTGCCCTCGACCCCCTCGACCCAGGAGGTCGAGATCGCCCTCACCGGCATCGGGCTCCTGCTCGTGGCGCTGGCGGTGACCACGGCGCTGTCCATCGCCCAGCGGGTGTTGCGCCCGGTCGGCGAGCTCGCAGCCGCGGCGGACAGGATGGCGACCGGAGATCTCAGCGTCCGCCTCAACCCAGAGGGGAACGACGAGATCGCAGACGTGGCCCGCTCGTTCAACGCGATGGCCGACAACCTCGACAAGTCGGTCCGCACGCTGCAGCAGATGGAGTCCACCGCCCGCCGCTTCGCCGCGGACGTGTCCCACGAGCTGCGGACACCGCTCACGGCGATGACCGCGGTGACGGACGTACTGTCCGCGCACACCGAAGGCATGAGCGCCGCGGCTGCCCGTGCCACGCACCTGGTCGTTCGGGAGATCCGTCATCTGGACCGACTCGTGAGCGACCTGATCGAGATGTCGCGCTTCGACGCCGGCACCGCTCACCTCGACGCCGAGCTGGTCGATGTGCGGGCCGCCGTCACGGCCTCGCTCGAGGTCAGGGGCTGGGGCCAGGACGTGCAGGTCGAGGCAGAGCCGGGGCTCAGGGCTCACCTGGACCTGCGCCGGTTCGACGTCGTCGTGTCAAACCTCGTGGGCAACGCCGTGAAGTACGGCCGACCCCCCGTCCACATCGCTGCCTGGCGCGAAGCTGGAGCCTTGGTCCTCGAAGTGACCGATCATGGCCCGGGCATCGCCGAGCAGGCGCTACCGCACCTGTTCGAGCGCTTCTACAAGGCCGACTCCGCCCGGGCGCGCTCGGACGGAAGCGGCCTGGGGCTCGCCATCGCGTTGGAGAACGCGCGACTGCACGGCGGCGACCTCCAGGCCGGCAACCGACCAGGGGGTGGTGCGGTGTTCCGCTTCACGCTGCCCGACGACCCCGAGCCAGCCGACCGCACCTGAGGGCGTGGGCGGTTACGTGGTGGCCCTGCGCAAGCCGAGCGGACCGACGGGCATGATCGCCTGGACTGCCACCCCTTGGTACTCTTTGTCGTGGGACAAAGAGATAGCACAAGCGGTGCGGAGGTCCAGCTGCCGTAGACCGATGCCAGACGTGCACCTGATCGCTTGGGGGGCGGCTTCGCTTGGGGGGCAGCCTGCCGGGCCCGGGTGGGCGGCCGCGAATCTTCCGAGCCACGTTGACTGCGGGGGGTCCGTTCGCTGATCCCTGACGCTCACCAGGCTGACGGTCTCTGGCGGCAACCGCACTTGCGCGCAGGCGACGTCGCCGTCCGCTGTGCTGCCAGTGAGTCGAGGCACCGGACGCACAGCGCCGATGCCCACTATCGGTGACTGACCTTAGCCAGGTGTGCCTTGATCCCGGCCCCGAAGGTAGACGGCGTGCCGTTGTAGTCCTTGATCAGGATCGGATGGCCCTTGCATGCGGCGTAGGTGTTCCAGGTCCACCCGAGGTAGGACACTCGGTGCGCGTCGAGCCACGGCATGAGCTGGTCGACGAAGACGTGGCGGCAGTCGTCCTCGCCGATCTCCCCTGCGACCACGGGGACGACCTTCGCGACCGCCGCCACGTTCGACTTCCAGCACGAAGCAGTACAGGCGTTGAAGTTGTAGACGTGCCAGGCCGCCGCGAGATTGCCGGTCGGGTCGCGTGGCTTGTGCTTCAACCAGCCCGTCAGGTCCAGGCTCCACGACAGCCCCCCCAGCATCAGCACGTTGCGGGCTCCGGTGGCGCGGACAGCGTCGACCAGCGACTGCATGCCAGCGACCCTGAAGGAGAACCCCGGGCAGGCGTCGCCGCCATTCCGCCAGCACCGCCACGCCTGTGCCTTCGGCAGGGCATGGGAGACGTCGAGGAACGGCTCGTTGAACAGGTCGAACACCGTGGCCTGGTCGTCGCGGAACGTCTTCGCGACCGAGGTCCAGAACACAGGGGCGTGTGCAGCGTCGGCCATCGACTTCTGGCAGGCAGCGGTGCTGTCGGGGCAGGACACGCCCGGGCCCTTGTCGAACCCGTCGGTCCAGTGCAGGTCGAGGATGGCGACCAGTCCGTGCC
>JBHEMB010000428.1:0-3033 GCA_046262855.1 Mycobacteriales bacterium
ATGGCCGGCCTCATCGCCGGACGTGATGATGCGGTCCAGGTTGGCAGCAATGACGCTGGCGACAGCACGGACTTCATGGGCATCGCCCCCGACGCGCGCATCGTCAACGTCAAGGTCGCCGACCAGGGCGGAGCGGTGGACGTCTCGCAGGTCATCGCGGCCATCGACTGGATCGTCCAGCACAGGAGCGAGAACGGCCTCAACATCAAGGTCATCAACCTCAGCTTCGGGACCGACAGCACGCAGCCGTACGTCCTCGACCCGCTGGCCTACGCCGCCGAGGTCGCCTGGAAGTCGGGCATCGTGGTGGTCGCCGCGGTGGGCAACGACGGCAACAACTCGCTGGCCGTCGCCGATCCCTCCAGCGACCCGTTCGTGCTCGCCGTCGGCGCCGCCGACACCCAGGGCACGGTGAACCAGGGTGACGACACCGTCGCCACCTTCTCCAGCGCCGGTAACGGCAGCCGCAACCCCGACCTGGTCGCGCCCGGCGTGCACATCGCCGGCCTGCGCGATCCGGGATCGGCCATCGACCAGCGCTACGGCAGCACCGCCACCGTGGCCACGCGCTTCTTCCGCGGCAGCGGCACCTCGCAGGCGACCGCGGTGATGGCCGGCGCCGCCGCGCTGGTGATCCAGCAGCACCCGGGCTACACGCCGGACATGGTCAAGCGCCTGCTCACCAAGTCGGCGAACACCCTCTACGCGAGCGGCTCGCTGCTCGGCCTGATCAGCTACCAGACGGCGATCCCGTCGCGGCTGCAGGGCAACGGCGAGGCCAACCTCCGCCAGGCCATGGGCGACAGCGTGTCCTCGGGCTACACCCAGAACTACACGGCCTCGCAGGGCAACGGCACCCTCGAGGGTGCGCGTGGCTCGCTGCACGTCACCTCGCCGACCGGCGTCATGCTGACCGGTGAGCAGGACATCATGGGCCAGACCTGGAGCTCGGTGGCCATGGCCTCGCTGGAGGCCGCCGGCCAGTCGTGGTCGGGCGGCACCTGGAACGGCCAGACGTGGTCGGGCCAGAGCTGGTCGGGCCAGTCGTGGAGCGGGCAGAGCTGGTCCGGGCAGTCGTGGTCGGGGCAGAGCTGGAGCGGCCAGTCGTGGTCGGGCCAGAGCTGGTCCACCGCCGACTGGAGCTGACCGACCCGCCGTCAACTCTCGGCAGGCAGGGGCCGGGTGGCATTCGCCACCCGGCCTTTTTTCTTTGAGTCGCACGGCTTGTCGCGTTGCTGCCATGGATGGCAACAACAGCCTGACCTGCATCGATGCCGCCCGCGCGCTGCCAGGCCCTCCTCGCGACCGCCGGTCAGGAGGCTCCCGGGCCTGCGCGGGCCGCACATCGGTTGGCGCGCTTGTCACCGACCTGTGACCGCTGCCGCCGCGGCGCGCTTGTCAACAGGCAATGCACAGACGCTTGTGCTGGGGAACGACGCCGCGGCGAGAATTGTCCACAGTTTCAACAGGATCAATCCCTTAAGAGCCCGCGACGCGCGTGCTCAGGATTGTGCACGGCCACGGTGGGGAGCGCATTGCGGACCCGTTGACAGAGGGTCGAGCGAGGGACGTACACTCACGTCCCCGATGGACGACAAGACCGTGGACGTCCGCCCTTCTCAGCCCCTGGCTCGCCGTGTCTGTGCGCGCCGCGGGTGCAATGCGGCGGTCAAGAAGCCGACCGCCAAGTACTGCTCGGTGCAGTGCTGCTCGATCGACCCGGAACGGCTCGAGAAGCTGCGCGAGCAGGCGCGCCGCTCCAGCCGGCGCAGCGTCCTTCCCATGGCGCGGCAGCTGCAGATCAGCTTCGCCTCGGGCAACCCCGAGGAGATGCTCAACGGCCTCTGCGAGGGGCGCGAGGACGTCCCCGCGGGGATGCGGCGCCTGGTCGTCTGATCTCTCCCGCCCGGCGGCCCGGCTGGCAGCGCCAGGGCCCGGCGCCGTCGAGCCGGTAGAATCCGCGCTCATGCCGGACGAGGACGTCGACGACGCCGCCGAGGCCGGGCTGCCCGTCGACGGCCCGGTCGAGCCTGACCTGGAGATCCTCCGGCACAGCTCCGCCCACCTCATGGCGGCCGCCGTGGTCGAGCTCTTCCCCGGCGCGCAGTACGACGTCGGGCCCGCGATCTCCGACGGCTTCTTCTACAACTTCCGCCTGCCCGAGGGCCGCACCTTCACCGAGCAGGACCTGGCGCGCATCGAGAAGCGGATGAAGCAGAAGGCGTCGCAGCGCACGCCGTTCGTCCGCGAGGTGATGCCGCGCGCGCAGGCGCGGGCGATGTTCGCCGCCATGGACCAGCCGTTCAAGGTCGACATCATCGATCGCATCCCGCACGACGTCGACGCCGTCGGCGTCTACCGCACGGGCGACTTCGTCGACCTCTGCCGCGGCCCGCACGTGCCCGACACGTCGTGGCTCAGGGCGGTCAGGCTGCTCCGCGTCGCCGGCGTGTACTGGCGCGGCGACGAGCGCAACGAGCAGCTGCAGCGCGTCTACGGCACGGCCTGGTTCAGCGACGAGGAGCTGCAGGCCCACCTCGACCGCCTCGCCGAGGCCGAGCGCCGCGACCACCGCCGGCTCGGCCGCGACCTCGACCTGTTCAGCGTCAGCGAGGAGCTCGGCGGCGGGCTGGTGCTGTGGCATCCCCGGGGCGGGCTGGTCCGCAAGGTGGTCGAGGACCACTGGCGCGAGGCCCACCTGCACGGCGGCTACGAGCTGGTCTTCACCCCGCACATCGCCCAGCGCAAGCTGTGGGAGACGAGCAAGCACGTCGACTTCTACGCCGACTCGATGTACGGGCCGATGTTCATCGACGAGCGCCCCTACCAGCTCAAGCCGATGAACTGCCCGTTCCACATCCTCATCTACAAGGCGCACACGCGGTCGTACCGCGACCTGCCGCTGCGCTTCGCCGAGCTGGGCACGGTGTACCGCTACGAGCGCAGCGGGGTGCTCCACGGGCTGCTGCGGGTGCGCGGCTTCACCCAGGACGACTCGCACATCTTCTGCCGTCCCGACCAGATCGAGTCGGA
>JBHEMB010000429.1:0-4059 GCA_046262855.1 Mycobacteriales bacterium
TGACCGAGCAGTCCAGCGAACGCGCCAGCGCCTTCGCCAGCATGGTCTTGCCGACGCCAGGGACGTCCTCGATGAGCAGGTGACCCTCGGCCAGCAGCACGACCAGAGCGAGCCGGACCACCTCCGGCTTGCCCTCGATGACCCGCTCGACGTTCTCGCGGATGAGCCCGGCCGACTCGAGCAGGTCATCCAGACCCGCGCTGTCGGCTCGCGTGCGACGTGCCACTGAGGGGACCTCCTGGTCGAGACGGGCCTGACGGAGTCTGGCACCGGAGAGGTCCGCTCGTCGCCCACGGTCTGGTCGCGGGCAGGTCACGGATCCGTCACTCGGCGCTCCTCCTCCAGCATGCGCCACCGCGCGGTCCAGCGCTGCCCGAACGCCCCACCACTTCGCCCCACCACTTCGGCCCCCTCACGGTGCACCACCACTTCGCACCACCCGTCGCCGGGAAGACCCCTTCCGGCCCGCTGCCTCCTCGGCGAGGGACCGCTGCTGAGCGCTGGCGTGCGGAAGCAACGGGCATCGGCCAGCAACGTCCTCCACTCGCGCTCCACTGGCCTGACCTGCGGTTTTCCCCGAGATTCACCCGCCCGATCCGCCGTACGTCGTTGACAGTGGGTAGTAGTGGAGTAACGTGGGGCACACGGGAGGCGAGTGGTCTTCCACGGGGAGGTGGGCAGCCGTGTTCCTCGGCACCCACACCCCGAAGTTGGACGACAAGGGCCGGCTGTTCCTGCCGGCCAGGTTTCGGGAGGAGCTGGCGGCGGGCGTGGTCATCACCAAGGGGCAGGAGCGCTGCCTCTACGTCTTCAAGCGCGCCGACTTCGAGGAGCAGGCCGCCAAGCTGCAGGCCGCCCCGATCACCGCCAAGGTCGCCCGAGACTTCGGTCGCATGCTGTTCGCAGGCGCGGTCGACGACGCCCCCGACAAGCAGGGCCGCGTCACCGTCCCGGCACCGCTGCGCAGCTACGCGGGCCTTACCAAGGACTGCGTCGTGATCGGCGCCAACACCCGTCTCGAGATCTGGGACGCCGTCACCTGGGCGAGCTACGAGGCCGAGCAGGACATCGCCTTCGCCGAGCAGGCGGAGGAGGTGGTCCCGGGCCTGCTCTAGAACCCCGTCGATCAGCAGCGCCTGCCGCCTGGTCTCCGACCGCCCCTCCTCCTGGCACACCTTCCCCGGTGCCAGGCGGGGGAGCGGGCGGGGACCAGGGAGCAGGAGCCCGGACCGAACCACCACCCGAGAGAACCGCCATCCGCCAGCCCAGGGGGTCGAGAACGTTGCAGGAGCCCGCACACGTGCCCGTGCTGCTGGACCGCTGCGTCGGCCTCCTCGCGCCCGCCCTGCTGTCGGACCACGACGTCGTCGTCGACTGCACGCTCGGGATGGGCGGTCATGCCGAGGCGCTGCTCAGCCGCACCCCGGCCCGGCTCGTCGGCCTCGACCGCGACCCCGAGGCGCTGCGCCGCTCCACAGCCCGGCTCGCCCCGTTCGGCGAGCGGGTGACCCTCGTGCACGCGGTCTACGACGCGCTGCCGCAGGTCCTCAGGGACCTCGGTCTGCAGACCGTTCAGGGCATCCTGTTCGACCTCGGGGTCAGCTCGCTGCAGCTCGACGAGCCCGAGCGCGGCTTCTCCTACGCGCAGGACGCGACGCTCGACATGCGGATGGACCCGACCACCGGGCTGAGCGCGGCGGATGTCGTCAACAGCTACGACGGCAAGCGGCTGGCCCGCGTCCTCAAGGAGTACGGCGATGAGCGGTTCGCGTCTCGGATCGCCGACGCCATCGTCCGCGAGCGGGCCAGGGCACCACTGACCTCGAGCGCGCGGCTGGCGGAGCTGGTCCGGGAGGCCATCCCCGCCGCCACCCGCCGGACCGGCGGACACCCGGCCAAGCGGACCTTCCAGGCGCTGCGCATCGAGGTGAACGACGAGCTGGGTGTGCTCCGCAGAGCGATCCCGGCGGCGCTGGACGCGCTCGCCGTGGGCGGGCGGATCGTGGTGATGAGCTACCAGTCGCTCGAGGACAAGATCGTCAAGGCAGCCCTGGTCGAGCGCTCGGCGAGCGACGTACCGGTGGACCTGCCGTTCGTCCCCGAGGGCCACCAGCCGGAGCTGACGCTGCTCGTCCGCGGCTCGGAGAAGGCGTCCGCGGACGAGATCGCCGCCAACCCGCGGGCCCAGTCGGTCCGGCTGCGGGCCGCCCAGAAGGCGCGCGCCGCATGACCGCCCCCGCCCGGGTGATGCCGCTGCGGTCGCCGCTGCCGAAGGAGGCGCCGAAGCGCACCTCGCCGCTGCGGCTCGTCCCACCGCGGCGGTCCTCGGCAGCCAAGACACCGTTCGTCGTGGTCCTCGTCGCGCTGCTCGCCGGTGGGCTGCTCGGCCTGCTGCTGCTGAACACGATGGTCGCGAAGCAGAGCTTCTCCCTCCACGATCTCAGCGCCAGGGACAAGGTCCTGACACAGCAGGAGTCCGACCTGTCCCGGCAGGTGCAGGACCTCGAGGCGCCCGCCTCCCTCGCCGGGCGAGCGGCCGCGTTGCACATGGTCCCGAGCGGAACGCCCGCGTTCCTCCGGCTCTCCGACGGCAAGGTCCTCGGCCGGCCGCAGCCGGGCGCCGCTCCCATCGCACCCAGGAGCTCCACCACCTGGACGGCACCCAAGACGCCGACCAAGCCGACCACCACGACGAAGGCCGCCACGTCCGCGGGAGCGCACCGGTGACCCCTCCGCCGTCACGCCGTCCGTCCGCGCGTCCTGCGTCAGCTCGTCCCCGCCCCACCTCGCAGCGTGCGGCAGGCGGGCGGCCGGCACGCAAGCCGGCCCCGACCCGCAAGCCCGCCGCGCGGCGCCGCCCTGGTCGTCCGCTGGGCCGCCCCGGTGTCAGGCTGCGCAGCGGCCTCGTCATCCTCGGCGCCGTCGTGCTCATGCTCGCGGGTCGGCTGGTCCAGCTGCAGGGGCTGCAGCCGTCCGCCTACGCCGACCACGGCGTGCAGCGGACCCGGGAGATCACCGTCCCCGCGCTGCGCGGCTCCGTGCTCGACCGCAACGGCAACGTGCTCGCCCTCTCCGTCCAGGCCAGCAACGTCTTCGCGAACCCACGGCTGATCGCCGCGGCGACCTGCCCGCACGACGCCGGCGCACCCTGTGACAGCTCGGGGATCGCCGCCGCGCTCGCACCGGTGCTGCACGTCGCCCCGGCAACCCTGCGGGCCAAGCTCGACTTCGACAAGGCCTTCGTGTACCTCAAGAAGGGCATCATCGACGCGACCGTCGCCAAGCGGATCACCGGCCTGAAGCTGCCCGGCATCGGCCTGGAGCCGACCACCGTGCGGCTGCACCCCTCGCACAGCCTCGCGGCCGGCGTACTCGGCTACACCTACGCCGACGGGACCGGCGCCGCCGGCATCGAGAAGGCCTACCAGGGCGCGCTCGCCGGCGTGCCGGGCAAGACCGTCGCGCGGATGGATGCCCTCGGCCGCGTCATCCCCACGGGCAGCGACAGCCACCTCGACCCCGTGCCGGGCAAGGACATCCGGCTCACGATCGACGAGGACCTGCAGTGGTACGCGCAGGACCTGCTGGCCAAGCAGGTGCAGGCCACCCAGGCCAAGAACGGCACGATCGTCGTTATGGACGTGCACACCGGAGAGCTGCTCGCCTTCGCCTCGGCGCCGAGCTATGACCCTGATCACCACGCCGGTGACTCCGGGAGCCTGCGCGGCATCTCCGAGGTCTACGAGCCCGGATCCGTGAACAAGGTCATCACGGCTGCTGCCGCCCTGCAGCGCGGCATCGTGACCCCGAACACCGTGATCGACGTGCCGCCGACCTACCGCGTGAGCAACAAGACCTTGCACGACGCCGAGAAGCACGGCCTCGAGCACCTCACCTTCACCGGCGTGCTCGCCAAGTCCAGCAACATCGGCACGGTCAAGGTCGCGCAGCGGGTCGGCGCCGACCGCCTCTACTCGATGATGCGGGCCTTCGGCTTCGGCGCGAAGTCGGGCGTGGATCTGCCGGGTGACAGCCGCGGCCTGCTGCCCAAGCCGCAGG
>JBHEMB010000430.1:0-3911 GCA_046262855.1 Mycobacteriales bacterium
GGCCGAGTGGGCGGAGCTGCACGAAGGCCCCGAAGCATCGGCGCCCGCGGCGCCGGCGGGCCCGCCCAGGGAGGCCCCGCCTCCGCCGCTGCGCGCGGTCCCCCCGCTCAGCACCGACCCCGAACCCTTGGGTCCCTTCACTGTGGTGCCTCCGCCGGCGACGGTGGAGCAGGTCGACGACGGTCCCGAACCGCCGGCGGAAACCTGATCGCACCACGCAACTCCCGCCCCAGAACTCGCCCTCACCTCGGCATCAGTAGGATGCCCAGGCTTCTCGTTCCCCCTCCCGGAGGACTCTCCACGTGATCGTCATCAGCGGTGCGCTCGTCGTCGTCGCCCTCGTCCTGCTCGTCATCGGGCTCGTCATCGCCGGCTTGGGCTGGGTCTACGGCTCCATCGCCGTGAGCCTGCTCTCCTTCGTCTTCCTGGTCGTCGGGATCCTGCAGCGTCGCAAGGAGCTGCCCGTCGCCACGACGCCGGCTCTCGCAGGCGTCGGGGCCGGGGGAGCTGCGCTGGCCGGCAGCGAAGACCCGCTCGGCGGTCGGACCGAGCCGAAGGATGAGGAGTCCACTGTCACGACGGTGACCCGCGCCGCGGCCGCCCCGACACCCGCTGCCGCCCTTGCCACCGGCCAGGTGCTCGTGGTCGCGGGCCGTCCGCGGTACCACGTCGCCGGTTGCCGTTACCTGACCGGCAAGGACGTCGACTCGGTCGACGTCACAGCGGCCCGCGCTGAGGGCTTCACCGCCTGTGGCGTCTGCAAGCCCGACGAGGCGCTGGCTGCCGCTCCCGCAGTCGCGCAGACCGTCGAGGAAGAGCCCGTGGTCCGCAAGGCCGCGCCCGCCGCCACCGCCAGCACGGCCACCGCCAGCACGGCCGCCAAGAAGGCAGCGCCGGCGAAGAAGGCGACTCCTGCGAAGCAGGCTGTCAGCAAGGCCGCGCCCGCGAAGCGGGCTGCCAGCAAGGCCGCGCCCGCGAAGCAGGCGGCCACCAAGGCTGCGGCTCCGGCGAAGAAGGCAGCGACTAAGGCCGCCACCAAGGCGGCTCCCGCGAAGAAGGCTGTCGCCAAGGCCACCGCCCCCTCGAAGAAGGCGGCGCCCGCCAAGAAGGCTGCCGCCAAGAAGGCCCCGGCCAAGCGGGCCTGACACCGACAGCACGACGAGGGCCGCTTCCCTATCGGGGAAGCGGCCCTCGTCGTGTCGGACCGGTGCCTGAACCGGGCACGAGGAGGGAGCGCGTCCGTCGCGATCTCATCGACGCGGCGACGTGTGGATGCGGGTGAAGAACAGGTCGCTGCCGCCCGCGGCTGCCTCGGGACGCGCCAGCGCGGCGACGCTGCCGAACCCGCCGCGCGCAGCCACCAGGCCGTGGTAGTCGCCGAGGAACAGGCCGCGCACCGGGATCTTCCGCAGCAGCGCCGTACGCAGGTCCACCGGCCCGGCCAGGTGCCGTTCCTGCCACGTCGCGCCGCCGTCGTGGGAGTGCGCGAACCACAGGTCAGCCGGGTACGCCGCGTCGCCGGGAACGTCGTTGCGGTCGTCGTAGTACGTGACGCCGAGCGTGCCGTCCGGCCCGACCGCGACGACGGGCAGGAACGTCTGCCCGCCTGGGCCGGCGACGAGGTGCGCGGCGTTCCACGTGCCGCCGCGGTCGGTCGAGTCCGCCATGCGGACCTCGGCCGAGTCCGGGCCGGTGCGGTGCCGCCAGACGACGTGCACTTCGCCGTCCGGCGCGGCCGCGGCGGAGACGGCCCACTCCGGCGCGTCGATCGCCTCGCCGGTCTCCGGATCGCTCCACGGCGTCGAGTGCCGTCGGTCCGTCGCCGGGAACTCCGCAACGAGGACGGGAGCGGACCAGCTCTCGCCGAGGTCGGCCGACCGGGTGGCGTAGATCCGGTGCGGGTCGGCGGTTCCGTTGCGCGCGCGTACCGTCGTGACGACCAGCAGCGACCCGTCGTCCAGGACGAGCACGAGCGCGCCCTGGGGTGTCGCACCGGGCGGCGCCGGCAGGTCAAGGTGCCGCGGGGCCGACCACGTCGCGCCCCCGTCGCTCGTCCGCGAGAACGAGATGCCTTCGGCCGGCGGCCCGAGCGGGGTCAGGAACTCCGTCCAGACGAGGTAGGCGTGCCCGTCCCTGCGCGGGTCGGCCGTGATCGAGGGCTTGTCGTGCAGCCGCCCCTCGCCGGCGACGACGACGGCCGGCGCCGACCACGTACGTCCGCCGTCGGTGGACCGGTTGACCTGGAGCCGGGAGCGGAAGGGCAGGTACGGCGGGCCCGACGCGTTGGGCGTGTCGTTGAGGTCGAGCGAGAGGCCGGCGAGGTACGTCGTGCCGTCGCCGCCGGTCGACAGCCACGGGTCGGCGGCCAGCTCGTAGCCGTCGCCGGTGCAGGTGGAGTTGCCTGGCACCAGGCTGGTGTGCCATCGCGCTCCGCCGTTGGACGACCACGCCGCGACATAGCCGCCGTACAGGTCCTGCATCCACGCGGCGACCAGGTGGTCCGGGTCGCGCGGGTCGGCCGTGAGCGACGGTTCGGTCTCGGCGTCGGCGATGCCCGAGCCGAAGCCCTTCTGCTCGACCTGGTCTGCACACCCCGCGGCGAAAGGGCTGGCGGCCGTGAGCCGCCACGGGCCGTTCACGGCCGCCGGCCGCGCGACCGCCGGCTCACCGAAGGCGAGCAGGAGCGCGACAGCGGCGACGACCGCCGACGGTGTGTACCGAAGCGCCATGGTCGCCCCCAGGTCGTGCCTCGCCCACCTTGCTCGGGGGGTGTGGCGATGTCAACGGGCGTCAGGCCGTGGTGTCCAACAGGCAGACCGGTCCTGCCGGAAAGTCAGTGGGTGCCCGGAGCACAGGGGGGAGGCTCCGGGCACCCGCCGTTCCGCGAGCCAGCCCTGCTCACGGGTACGGGGGCCGCTGTTACAAGCGGCCGCGGAGCTCGCTGCTCCGGAAGGGGTCCCGCGGCGGCGGGACCGGCAGGGAGAGGACTTCGCCGTTCGCGTCGAGGCCGCAGAGACCGAGGACACGGGACAGCAGCGAGTGCGTGGTCTCGCCGACGTTGACGCCCTCTGCGGTCAGAAAGACCCGGTAGATCGTGATGTAGTGCCGCACCGGGGTGTCGTAGCTCCAGTCGACGGAGCCGAGGTGCAGCGAGTCTCCGCGGCTGCCGCCTGGTCCCTCCCACGGAGCGGACCAGATCTGCACGCCGGCCGGTCCTGCGCTGTACTGCCCGCCGGTGGACACGTCCTGCGCCTGCGCGGCCGCGAGCAGGGCCCGACCCTCGCGCTCGGGCAGCACGAGCGCCGGCCGCACCTGCGACTGCAGGGCGACGGCGGCACCGGGCTTGGTCAGGCGGAACGACTTGTGGACGGGCTTCGCCTGCTCCAGCTCGACGGTGTGCACAGTCACCGGGGCCTCCTGCTCGCTTGTGCTCCAGATGGAGCAGTGCTGGGTGTTCGCTAGGAGCATCGGCAGCCGAGCGGCCCTGGCTGACTGCGCCGTTCGGGTGATTCTCCCCGTTCTGGCTCCGGTGGCTAGACCACTCTCACTGGTGAAGAAGCGACAGCCGGGTACGGCGGTTGGCTCTAGCGGCCGGCGAGGCGCAGCCAGAAGCGCAGGCCGAGGTCAGCATCGTCGTGGTGGGCGATGTCAGCGGTCGGGCGGCCCTCGCTGATGCTGACCGCGAGCACCTCCTCTGCCCACTTGAGCTGTCCCTCCCGCAACGCCTCCGCAAGCTCGCCCTGGGCGGCCCACCACAGCTCGATGCGGTCGCTGACGTCCAGGTCGCTGCTCTTGCGCGCGTCCTGGACGAGCCGGACGGCATCGCGCACGAGACCCTGCCGACGCAGCTCCGGGGTGATCTCGAGGTCGAGCGCGACCGTCTCGCCCCCGAACTGCGCGACGGCCCACCC
>JBHEMB010000431.1:0-15364 GCA_046262855.1 Mycobacteriales bacterium
GAAGAGCAGAAAAAGCACCTGCCGGCGATCGTCCGGGCCGAGGAGACGTGGTGTCAGGGGTACTCGGAGCCGGGGTCGGGCTCCGACCTCGCCTCGTTGCAGACCCGCGCTGTGCGGGACGGCGACGACTACGTGATCAACGGCCAGAAGATGTGGACCAGCCTGATCCAGCATGCCGACTACGTCTGGCTGGCCTGCCGCACGGACCCGGACGCCAAGCGGCACAAGGGCCTGTCGATCATCATCGTCCCGACCGACTCCGAGGGCTTCAGCTGGACGAAGGTGCACACCCTCGGAGGCGGGTACACGTCGGCCACCTACTACGACAACGTCCGGGTCCCGGCGGAGAACGTGGTGCTCGGTGAGAACCGCGGCTGGGAGCTCATCACGAGCCAGCTCAACCACGAGCGGGTCAGCCTCTCCAGCGCAGGCAGCGTCCAGACCAAGATCGACCAGGTACGGCGATGGGCGCAGGAGGAGAAGCTGTCCGATGGACGTCGCGTGATCGACCAGGAGTGGGTCCAGCGCAGCCTGGCGGAGCTCACGGCCAAGACCCGCTTCCTCGAGATGCTCAACTGGAAGGTGGCCTGGAGCGGCACCAAGGGCTCGCTCAACCCCGCGGATGCCTCAGCGGTGAAGGTGCACGGCAGCGAGTTCTACATCGAGGCCTACCGCCGGCTGATGGAGATCCTCGGCAGCAACGCGATCCTGAAGACAGACCTCGAGAAGTGGATGCGCAGCACTCTGGTCCTGACCTTCGGTGGCGGCACGAACGAGATCCAGCGCGACATCATCGCCATGGTCGGGCTCGGCATGCCCAGAGCACCGAGGTAATCGACATGGACTTCACACTCACCGAGGACCAGCAGTCCCTGCAGGGCCTGGCGCAGCAGATCCTGGCCAAGGAGGCGACCCAAGAGCGGCTGGATTCCCTTGCAGGACAAGGCATCTGGTTCGACCGAGACCTCTGGAAGCAGCTCGCCGATGCCGGCCTGGTCGGAGCGGCACTGAAAGCGGACGTCGGCGGCGGAGGTCTCGGGCTCACCGAGCTCGCGGTCGTGCTCGAGCAGGTCGGCGCGCACGTCGCGCAGGTGCCGCTGCTCGAGGTCATGACCGCGGCGCTGGCCATCGACCGGTTCGGGAGTGCCGATCAGCGCCAGCTGCTCCGCCGGGTCGCCGACGGCAGCGGCGTGGTCGTCGCCGCGCTCACCGAGACGGGTCGCGAGGACCCGGCGCGGCCTGCTGCGGTCGCCACGAACGACGGCGGCTGGACGGTCACCGGCCACAAGTCCGCCGTACCGCTCGCTGACCAGGCGACGAAGGTGCTCGTCACCGCGACCACCGGTGACCGGACGGTGCTGCTGCTGGTCGACCCGGTCGCCACGAATCCCACGACCACCACCCACGGCTTGCCGGTCTTCGACCTGGAGCTCGAGGGCACGCCAGCAGAGCTGCTGACCGACGACCCGACGGCGATCGGATGGTTGCTCGACCGGGCCTATGTCGGCATCGCGGCGACGGCCCTCGGCGTGAGCAACAAGGCGCTGCGGCTGTCGGCTGCCTACACCAGCCAGCGCGAGCAGTTCGGGCGAGCGGTCGCGACGTTCCAGGCAGTCGGGCACCGGCTGGCTGACGCGTACATCGACGTGGAAGCGATCCGGCTCACGACGCTGCAGGCGGTGTGGCTGCTCGACGAGGGACTGCCCGCGCACGACGAGGCGCGGATCGCGAAGTGGTGGGCCGCGGAAGGCGGGCACCGGGTCGCCCACGCCGCTCAGCACGTGCACGGCGGTGTGGGCATCGACATGGACTACGAGCTGCACCGTTGCTTCACCTGGAGCAAGTACCTCGAGTTCACCCTGGGCGGCGCGACCGCGCAGGCCCTCTCGCTCGGCGCCACCCTGGCAGCCGAGCCCGTCTAGAAGGATCCCGTTGAGCACGAGTCTGCAAGGCAAGTCCGCTGTCGTCACCGGTGCCGGCGCCGGCCTGGGTCGCGCCGAGGCGCTGGCCCTGGCCGCCCTGGGCGCCGGAGTGGTCGTCAACGACTACGACAAGGACGCCGCGCACGCCGTGGTCGACGAGATCCAGGCGGCCGGCGGGCAGGCTGTCGCCGCACCGGGTGACGTCAGCAGCTGGTCGGTCGCCGAGTCGCTCGTGCAGGCTGCCGTGACCGAGTGGGGCCAGCTCGACATCCTCGTCAACAACGCGGGCGTGCTGCGTGACCGCACGATCTTCAACATCTCCGAGGAGGAGTGGGACACGGTCATCGCGGTGCACCTGAAGGGGCACGCGGGCACGTCGAAGTTCGCGACCCAGCACTGGCGCGACCGGTCCAAGCAGAGCGGCGGCGAGGTCTACGGCAGGGTCATCAACACCAGCTCCGAGGCGTTCCTGTTCGGCTCGCCGGGTCAGCCCAACTACGCCGCCGCCAAGGCGGGCATCACCGCGCTGACGCTGGCGACCGCAGGTGCCTGCGGCCGGTACGGCGTGCGGGCAAACGCCATCTGCCCACGGGCCCGCACGGCGATGACCGCCCAGGTCTTCGGCGACGCGCCCGAGGACGGCGTCGACCCGCTAGGTGTCGAGCACGTCGTCCCTTTGGTGGCCTACCTCGCCAGTCCGGAGGCCGACGCCATCAGCGGTCAGGTGTTCGTCGCGTACGGCCCGATGGTCGTGCTGGCCAGCGCACCCGGCATCGAGCAGCGGTTCGACGCGACCGCGCCCAGCTGGACCGTGGACGGCCTCGCCGACGCCCTCGGGCCCTACTTCCGGGACCGGGAACGCAACACGACGTTCCGGGCCGACGCGTTCTCGGCGCTCTAGGCCCGGATGTCCGGATCTGCCCTGTGAACCACCCTCGACACGGAGAGGCAACACGCTGACGATGAAGGTGGCACTGTGACCCAGACCACAGTGTTGGCTCCGTGGCCCCAGCCCGCGGGGCGTGCGCCCTCGTGCCGGAGCAGCGCCCGGCAGCCCCCAGGAGTGGCCGTGACGGACCTCAGCCGCCGATCCGGGCGGCCATGATGGACGACTTCGTGACGTTCACCGTCATCGGCATCGTGCTGGGCTCCACCTACGCCATCGCGGCGAGCGGTCTGGTCCTGACCTACGCGACCTCGAACGTGTTCAACATGGCGCACGGTGCCGTCGGCATGGTCATGACGTTCCTGTACTGGGAGCTCTACGTGAACCAGGGCTGGCCGCTCTGGCTGGCCATCCCGACCGTGCTGCTCGTCGTCGCGCCGCTGTTCGGGCTGCTCATGGAGCGGATCGTCATGAGACGCCTGACGACGGCTGACGTGACCACATCGCTCGGCGTCACCGTCGGCCTGCTCGTCGCCCTCATCGGCATCGCCCAGCAGAAGTGGCCCCCGGCCGGGCGAAACGTCAACCAGTGGTTCGTCGGTCACAGCGTGAACATCGGCCTGGTCCGCGTGACGGCGCAGCAGTTCATCACGATGGGCGTCGCGGTGGCGGTCGCGCTCGCTCTCTACATCCTGCTCAACCGCACCAGGATCGGTACGGCGATGCGGGCCGTCGTCGACAACCGCGAGCTGCTGGCGCTGCACGGTGCCCGCCCGAACCTGCTCAGCGGGCTCGCCTGGGCGCTGGGCAGCTCGCTCGCAGCGCTGGCCGGCATCCTGCTCGCGCCGTCGCTGCAGTTCGACTACACGCTCCTGACGTTCCTGGTCGTCAACGCGTACGCCGCCGCGATGGTGGGACGGCTCAAGAGCCTGCCGAAGACCTTCGCCGGCGCGATCGCCCTGGGGCTGCTGATCAACTACGGCCAGTGGGCGTACATCTCGCTCCCGACCTCGTGGATCGACGACTCCGAAGGCCTCATCTACGGCATCAAGAACTCGCTGCCCACCATCTTCTTGCTGGTCGTCATGCTGCTGCTGCCGCAGGAGAAGCTGCGAGTGGGCCGCATCCTCGGCACGAAGCTGCCGCGTATCCCCTCCTGGCGGAAGACGCTGCTGTGGTCGGCGATCCTCGTCGCGGGTGCCTTCGTGCTCACCCAGAGCATGGGCGACGCCAACAACTCCCGGTTCGGCCAGGCGATGTGCCTGCCGCTCATCATGCTCTCGCTGATGCTCCTCGTCGGCTACGGCGGCGACGTCTCGCTGTGCCAGCTCAGCTTCGTCGGCGTCGGCGCGCTGGTCGCCGCCCGCGGGTTCCAGATCCCGGGGATCGGCATCGGCTTCCATCCGCAGGTCAGCGTGCTCTCGCTCATCACAGCCTTCTTCCTGACGGCCACCGTAGGGGCTCTGGTCGCCCTGCCGGCGCTGCGGCTTCGCGGCCTGTACATCGGCCTGGGCACGCTCGCGATCGCGGCGGCCATGGACCGGACGCTCTTCGAGACCAAGCTCGTCGGCTTCGGCAACAACGGCTCGACGCTTGACGTGGGACGTCCCGACTACCTGGACTCCGAGCGGTCGTTCGCGATGGCCGTCGTGGTCGCCTTCGTCGTCATGGGCTGGCTGCTGCTGTCGATCCGGCGCGGCAAGTACGGCCGGATCCTGCTCGCCACCCGTGACTCACAGGCCGCCTGCGCCACCCTCGGCTTCAGCACCACCATGACGCGCATCGCGGTGTTCGCCGTGTCCGCCGGACTGGCGGGGGTCGCCGGGGTGCTGTTCGCGGGCATGCGGCACACGGTCGGCACGCTCGACTTCTTCTTCTTCCAGAACCTGCCGCTGCTGCTGTTCGCCACGGTCTTCGGCGTCACCTCGATCACGGGCGTGCTGGTCGGCGGCTTCGTCTACGGCTGCCTGACGAGCGGCTTCCTGATCAGCAACGACTCGACCGTCAAGAACGTCGCCTACATCATCCTGTTCATCGGCATCCGGATGCTCGTCAACAACCCCAACGGTCTCGTCGGCCTGCTCTTCGAGCGGAGCCGACTCGTCCTGAGCTGGCGGTCTCGGAAGGGCGTGCCGACCGAGGCCGGGCCACCCGGCGCCGAGCGGGAACCCGAAACCTACCTCGCCCCTGCGGGCCTCAGCCTGGAGGCTCCCGTTGGCTCTGCTTGAGGTCGAGGACGTCCACGTCCGGTTCGGCGGTGTCGTCGCCGTGAACGGCGCCTCCTTCGAGGTCGCCGAGAGCTCCGTCATGGGCCTGATGGGTCCGAACGGCGCGGGCAAGACGACGCTGTTCAACGTCATCACCGGACTGCAGACCCCGACGCACGGCCTCGTCCGGTTCGACGGCCGCGACATCACGGGCATGCACCCACGACAGCGTGCGCTCGCCGGCATCGGGCGGACCTTCCAGCGGCTCGAGGTGTTCGGCTCCCTCAGCGTCGCCGACAACATCCGGGTCGCGGCCGAGATGCGCGGTGCCGACCAGCCGGCACGGGTCAGGGACGAGCTGCTGGACCGCGTGGGCCTGCGTGCCTTCGCCGACGTCACAGCCGACTCCGTGCCGACGGGTATCGCACGCCTCACGGAGCTCGCCCGCGCGCTCGCGTGCAATCCCCGGTTGCTGCTGCTCGACGAGCCCTCCAGCGGGCTCAGTGAAGTCGAGACCGAGCACTTCGCGGTGCTCGTCCGCTCGCTCGCCGAGGACGACGGCCGCTCGGTGCTCATCGTCGAGCACGACGTCGAGCTCGTGCTCGGTCTGTGCTCGATGATCCACGCCCTCGACTTCGGCTCGATCATCGCCAGCGGGCCGCCGGACGCCATCCGGGCCGACAAGCGCGTGCAGGATGCCTACCTCGGCGCCGACGAGGAGGCCGCCGAGGCCCTCGACGAGGCCTTGGCCGTCGAGGACGTGACCGCATGAGCTCACGCCACGAGGCTGCGGAGGGCCCGAGATGACGGGTCGTGTGAACGCCTTGGACGTCATCGACCTGACGGCCGGCTACGGACGGATCGAGGTGCTCCACGGCGTGACGTTCTCGGTGCCGGTGGGCTCCGTCGTGGCGCTGCTCGGCCCCAACGGGGCAGGCAAGACCACGACCCTGAACTGCATCGCCGGGCTGCTCTCGCCGATGGGTGGGCACATCCACATCGGCGGCCACCACCTCAACGGCGCCGCTCCCGACCGGCTCGCCCGGGCCGGCCTCTGCACGATCCCCGAGGGCCGGGGCATCTTCCCCAACCTCAGCGTGACCGAGAACGTCAGCTTGTTCGCGTTCTCTGCGCAGGCTTCACCGCGGGACATCGAGGAGCGGGCGTACGCGCAGTTCCCTCGGCTCGGCGAGCGCAGGTCCCAGCTCGCCGGACGGCTGTCGGGCGGCGAGCAGCAGATGCTGGCCATGGCCCGGGCACTGTCGACCGATCCCGCGCTGCTGCTGCTCGACGAGCTCTCCATGGGACTGGCGCCGAAGATCGTCGAGGAGCTCTACGAGATCGTCGGCGACATCGGCCGGCAGGGCGTGTCCGTGCTTGTCGTCGAGCAGTTCGCACGGCGGGCGCTGGCCGTCGCGCAGCTCGGGATCGTCATGGTGCAAGGCCGGGTGACCGCCATGGGCGAACCCGCCGACATCGAGGGCGAGCTGTCGGCCGCCTACCTCGGAGGTGCTGCATGAACGGAACGGTGCGCACGGGCGTCAGGGTCCTCGCAGTCTCGGTGCTCGCCGGGGGAGCACTCCCGCTCGGGCCGGCAGTGCATGCGGACAACATCCGTACCGAGACCAAGCTCGCCGGGTTCTCGGTCAGCGTGCAGGCTTCGCCGGTCCTCGTCCTTCTCGACGATCCCAAGGCGGAGGTCCCACGCCCGACCGGGACCGCGGTCATCGAGGGCGACCCGAACTTCACGCTGGCCGAGGTGTCAGCCGGCCCGAACGCCCGCGCCGTGGCGAGCACGTTGTGGCCCGGCAACCTGTTCGGCGAGGGTCTTGCGCAGGTGGCCCCCGGTGCTCCCGCCTACCCGCTCAAGGCCGAGTCGCGCTACCCGGACAAGCCCTATACGGCCTCGGGTGTCGACGGCGGGACGTTGACGAACTCCTCGGCGATGGGTCTGGACGCGACCGCGACGGCAGACGGCACGCCCACGAACAAGCCCGGCCAGGTGACCATCGGTGGCGGGACGTCGACGTCCACCGCCACGGTCACGGACAAGGACGTCGCGGTCGGCACTGCCTTCAGCGCCGTGCACGACGTGAACCTGCTCGGGGGCATCATCCACATCGGGAACGTGACGACCCAGCTGACGACCAGCAGTGACGGGTTGACGCCGACCTCGAGCGGCAGCACGACCGTGAGCGGACTGACGATCAACGGGGTCGGCTACTCCGTCGACGACAAGGGCGTCCATGTCGGCCCGCAGGGCGGCGCCCTCCCGCCACTCACCGGCCCGAGCCAGCTGGCCGACCTCGGGATCAGCATCAAGGGCATCGTCCAGGCGTCCGCGAAGGACGCGACGAGCGCAACCAGGTCCGCCTCAGGGCTGGTGATCCGCGTCGACACTGCAGCTCTCAGGAAGGCGCTCAAGCCGGTCACCGGTCAGGTCAGCGGACCGTACGCCGAGATCGTGAGCCGGATGCCCGCAGAGGCACAGGGCCAGCTCTACTACCTGTTCAAGGCGACCCCGAGCATCACGTTCGTCTTCGGCGCCGGCAGCTCGTCCTCGGCGGCCACCCAGCCGATCTCGTTCACGTTCCCGCCGACGGGCTTCCCCGGACCGGGTGGGATCACAGGTCCTGCGCCGGGTGGCCTCGTTCCCGGCGGACCGGTTCCGCCTGGGCTGTCGGTCGACCCGCCCTTCGTGGGGACGCCGGGCGGGGCGGGGCCCGTCCTTCAGCCGCCGGGCACGTCCAACGCGGCCGCCACCACGCAGGCAGCATCCTCGGGTATCGGGGCGCTGTGGGTGCTCGGGGCCCTGGTGGGGTCGGGACTCATCGGCTGGGCACTCCTCCGCTTCCTCGGCCTGGCCGGTGGTGTGCTCGGCCTCGGTTGCCGTCTCGGAGCTCCTACATCCGTCCCGAACCTCCGGAGCGTGACCGCATGATGCCGACGACTGACAGTCCCCGGCGCTGGGGCGTGGAGCAGGTGCTGGCCGTCGCGAGCGCCGTGCTGCTGCCTCTCGGCCTCGCCCTGATCCTGCTGGGCTGGTACGGCGCTGCTCACACGCCGTACCTCTTCGAGCAGGTGCCCTATCTCATCAGCGGCGGCCTGCTCGGCCTCGGGTTCGCGGTCGTGGGAGGCCTGGTGTACTTCAGCTCGTGGGTCGCCCGGGGCGCTGCCGAGCAGCAGCGGCAGAACGAGGCCGTTGCCGCCCTGCTGACCGACATCCGGGAGGAGCTGCGGCTCGGTTCCGGTCGGCCCGCCCCCAGTCGGGCGGCCGCTGGCGGCGGCAACGGATCGGCGCCGTTCGTCGCGACGGCAAAGGGCGCGATGCTGCACCGCCCAGACTGCGCCGTGGTGGCCGGCCGCACCGATCTGCGGGCGGTGGCCGCTGCCGGTGACGGGCTAGCCCCCTGCACCTTGTGCAACCCGTTCGACGCCGACGCCCTGATCCACTGACTCCCGTGAAGGATCTCCCTGCGATGCCCACACGCAGCCCAGTCGCCCTCCGCCTCGCCGCCGTGCTGGTGGTGGGTGCCCTCGTCACGACCGCTTGTGGTGCCAGGTTGACGCCCGCCCAGCGGACCGCCGCGCTCTCACAGGGGAGCGGCGGTGGCAGCGGCAGCAGTGGCAGCAGTGGCACGGACAGCGGCACCGGCAGCACCGGCAGCACGGGTGCGACCGGCACCACCGGCACGGGTGCGACGGGCACCACCGGGACGACCGGCACCACGGGGACCACCGGGACGACGGGCACCACGGGGACCACAGGCGCTACGGGAAGCACCGGGACGACGGGGACGACAGGTCAGACGACCGGTGACTTCACGAAGGCTCCGCCCGGAGGCAACGGCGGGTCCACCGACGTCGGTGTCACCAAGGACTCGATCGTCATCTACAACATCAGTGACGTGAGCGGCGCCGTTCCGGGGCTGTTCGAGGACGCCCGCTTCGCATCACAGGCGTACATCAAGTACTTCACGGCTCGCTACGGCACGCTCTACGGGCGCAAGATCATCCTCAAGACCCTCGACTCCCAGCTGGACGCCGGGGCGAACCGGAGCGCGGCGCTCGACCTGTGCGCCAACGGCTTTGCGGGCGTGGGCTCGATCTCGGCTTTCGACCAGGGCGCAGCCGATCCCGAGAGGAAGTGCGGTGTGCCGGACGTGCGCGGGCTCGCGACGACGGACCAGATGAAGGCCGTGCCCAACGTCTACCCGGTGAACGCGGCAGGGACGGGCCACTACCGAGGGCTCGCGCAGTTCGCCTGGGCGTCGGCGTCACCGGACGCGAAGGTGCGCGCCTCGATCAAGAAGGCCGGCTACGTCTACAGCGACGGCGACGTGACGCGCCAGCAGTCCTCGCAGGACAAGACCGCCACCACCAAGGCGTACGGGTTCAAGTGGATCGCCGACGAGCCTTTCCCGACGTCGTCGACGGACTACACGGCAGTCGTCGCGGACCTCAAGAAGAAGGGCGTCGAGTTCGTCACGTTCTCGGGTGCGTACCAGCAGGCGGCCGGCATCGTGAAGACCATGGCGGACCAGGACTACCACCCTGCGGTGTGGCAGCCGACGGTCACGGCGTACACCCCCAACTACCTGCAGCAGGCCGGCTCCGCTGCTGAGGGCACCTACGTCGGCATCCAGCCGACCCTGCTCGAGGAGGCGCAGTACAGCCCCGAGCTCCAGCTGTACGGGCAGTGGCTCGGGCAGGTCAAGCCGGGAGCGCTGCCGACCGACCTCGGCCAGTTCGCCTGGGGGGCCACGGCGCTGTTCATCGAGAAGATGATCAAACTCGGGCCGAAGCCGACCCGGAAGGGGCTGCTCGCCCTGCTCGCGCAGGAGCACAACTACACCGACAACGGGATGTTCCCTGGCCAGGACGTTGGCGGCCGCAAGCTCAGCGACTGCATCCAGATCACCCAGGTGAAGAACGGCAAGTGGCAGCGGGTGCTGCCGGCCGCCACGCACACCTGGCGCTGCCAGGACGGGGTCTGGGACTTCAGCACCAACCGGAAGATCCCCGGCTACCCCAAGTAGCCCGTCCGGCAGGCTCAGTCGGCGAGGACGAGCTCGATCGCGAGGTGGATGTCGCGCCACACGTCGGCGGCCTCGATGCGTCCACCCAGCCAGGAGATCTGCCGCGCGAACCAGACGTCCTGCAGGATGGCGGCGAGCTCGACGTCGTGCTCCTGCTCGCCGTCGCTGCCGCGGATCGCCTGCACGATCAGGTCGCTCATGCCCTGCCGGACGGCGTTGACCTCGTTGGCGACCGTGGCATCGGCGGCCATCATGGCCCGCACCATCGCCTCGGTCAGCAACGGGTCGCGCTGCAGTGAGCGGGTCGACCGCTCGAGGACGAAGCTGACCCGCTCGGCTCGCGTCCGGCCGGGGGCCTGCCGCTTCTGGAGCCGCTGCGAGAGCTGGTCCACCTCGTACGCCATCGCGGACACCAGCAGGTGCACCTTCGACGGGAAGTAGCGGTACAGCGTGCCCAGGGCCACCTCGGAGCGCTCCGCCACCTCGCGCATCTGCACGGCCTCGTAGCCGCCGCGCGACGCGAGAGCGAGAGTCGCGTTGATGATGCGAGCCCGGCGGGCGCGCTGCGCCGCGGTCTCTGTCTCCGTGGGTACCGCCGCGGGTTCCGTCGCCGACGCTGTCGTCGTCACGCGTCCCCACCTCTCCGTCATTCTGCCGCGCCAAACTAGCACCGGTTCTACCCACGCCCCTGGCAACCGAGACGTGCCAGAAACAGGAACGTGTTCTAGTATCCCACACACCCGAGGGGAAGGCACCTGCAGATGTCGATCGGTGTGACCGAGGACCACGAGGCACTGGCGGCGTCGGTCCGCGGCTGGGCCGAGCGAGCCGGCCTGCGGGACAGCGCCCGCGCGGCGTTCGAGAGCGAGCAGGTCAGGCCGGGATGGTGGTCCGGGCTGGCCGAGCAGGGGTTGCTGGGCCTGCACGTCGCCGAGGAGCTCGGCGGCTCGGGCGGCGGCGGCGTGGAGCTCGCGGTCGTCGTCGAGGAGCTCGGCCGGTCGCTGGCGCACGGGCCGACGCTGCCGACCCTGCTCGCGTCACTCGTGCTCTCCCAAGCCGACGGTACGGCGGGCAAGGAGCTGCTCCCGTCACTGACCGACGGCACGACCACCGGCGCCGTCGCCCTGTCGGACGGACTCACCGCGACACCGGCCGACGACGGCTTCACGGTCAGCGGCACGGTCAGCGGCGTGCTGGGAGCGGCCCTGGCCGACGTGCTGGTGCTCGCCGCCGGCGACACGTGGTTCGTCGTCGACGCCTCCCAGACCACCGTGACCGAGCAGTCTGGCCTCGACGGCGCGCAACGGCCGGCGACGGTCACGCTCGCCGACGTCGTCGTACCAGGCTCTCGCGTGCTCTCCGGACTGACCGTCCCCGCTGTCCGGTCACTCGCCGGTGTGGTGGCCTCCGCCGAGGCCTGCGGGATCGCGGGCTGGTGCCTCGACACCGCGGCGTCGTATGCGTCCACCCGGGAGCAGTTCGGCAAGAAGATCGGCGCGTTCCAGGGCATCAAGCACAAGTGCGCCGAGATGCTGGTCCGCGCTGAGCAGGCGTACGCCGTGGTCTGGGACGCCGCCCGCGCCCTGGACGAGCCGATGTCGGCGGAGCGCGAGCTCTCGGCAGCGATCGCGGTGTCCGTCGCCATCGCTGCCGCGGTGGACAACGCCAAGGACTGCATCCAGGTCCTCGGCGGCATCGGCTACACCTGGGAGCATGACGCGCAGCTGTTCTACAAGCGGGCGCTGTCGCTCCGAGCCTGGGTCGGCTCGCCGTCGACCTGGCGCGGCGTCGCGTGCGACCTGGCCCTGCAAGGTGCACGTCGCACGCTTGAGCTCGACCTAGGGGATGCGGCTGCCCTCCGGGAAGAGGTGCGCGCCTTCCTGGCGGCCCTCCCGGAGGACGCGAAGCAGCGCCGCATCGCCATCGCGGACGCGGGCTTCCAGACGCCGCACTGGCCGAAGCCCTGGGGCCGCGATGCCTCGGCTGTGGAGCAGCTCGTCATCGACCAGGAGTTCGCGGCTGCCGGCGTGCAGCGCGCGGACCTGGTGATCGGTGGTTGGGCGGCGCCGACGATCGTGGCCCACGGCACGCCCGAGCAGGCGGAGCGCTTCGTGCGCCCGACGCTGCACGGCGACATCGTGTGGTGCCAGCTGTTCTCCGAGCCCGGTGCCGGTTCCGACCTCTCGGGACTGGTCACCAAGGCCGACAAGGTCGAAGGTGGCTGGAAGATCAACGGGCAGAAGGTCTGGACCTCGGTCGCGCACGTCGCCGACTGGGGCATCCTGCTGGCCCGCACCAGCGGCACCGGGAAGGGCCCGGACCGGTCGAAGGGCATCACGTACTTCCTGCTCGACATGAAGAGCCCAGGCGTCGAGATCCGCCCGCTGCGTGAGCTCACCGGCCGCAACAACTTCAACGAGGTGTTCCTCGACGACGTGTTCATCCCTGACGAGCTGGTCGTGGGTCCGGTCGACGGCGGTTGGAAGCTCGCCCGGACGACGCTCGCGAACGAGCGCGTGGCGATGAGCGGCGGGTCGAGGTTCGGCAAGGGCGTGGAGCTGCTGCTGCAGGACGTCCTCGCCCAGGGCGCGCCGGACCAGCTGGTCCGAGACAAGGTCGGCACTCTCGTCGCCGAGGCCTTCGGCCAGTCCCTGCTGGCGTTCCGCACGACGTTGCGTCAGCTCTCCGGCGCCGAGCCGGGGTCCGCCTCCAGCGTTCGCAAGCTGGTCGGCATGCGGCATCAGCAAGAGGTCGCGGAGCTGCGCTTCGAGATGCGCGGCGCCGCGGGCGTCTCGCGGGACGGCGAGCTGAACCAGCTCGCTGAGGACATGCTCCAGACCCGTTGCCTCACCATCGCGGGCGGCACCAGCGAAGTCCTCAAGAACGTCGTCGCCGAGCGCATCCTCGGCCTCCCGAGGGATGTCTGACATGACCACCGATCTCAAGCTCGGCTACCAGTTCGGCTACTGGTCGGGCGACGGTCCGGGCGACATGATCGCGCCGGCCAAGGTCGCCGAGGACTGCGGTTTCGACTCCGTCTGGACGGCCGAGTCGTGGGGAAGCGACGCGTTCACACCGCTGTCGTGGATCGGCGCGCACACCAACCGCATCCAGCTCTGCACGGGACTCGTCCAGCTGTCGGCGAGGACACCGGCGGCCACCGCGATGTCGGCGATGACCCTCGACCGGCTGTCCGGCGGCCGCATGAACCTCGGGCTCGGCGTCAGCGGTCCGCAGGTCGTGGAGGGCTGGTACGGCCAGCCGTTCCCGAAGCCGTTGGCCCGCACGCGTGAGTACGTGCAGATCTGCCGCGACATCTGGCGCCGCGAGGGGCCGGTGACCAACGGCGGCGAGCACTACCCGCTGCCCTACCCAGGCGGCACCGGGCTGGGCAAGCCGCTCAAGGCCAACATCCACCCGCTGCGCTCCGACATCCCGATCTACCTCGGGGCCGAGGGGCCCAAGAACGTCGAGCTCGCCTGCGAGATCGCCGACGGGTGGCTGCCGATCTTCTTCCACGTCGAGAACGCCCCAGCCGTCTACGCCGACGCGCTGGCCAACGCGAAGCCTGGCTTCGAGATCGCGTGCCCTGTCACGGTTGTCGTGAACGACGACACCCAGGCTGCCATCGAGTGGGTCAAGCTGACGATGGCGTTCTACATCGGCGGCATGGGCGCCAAGTCGAAGAACTTCCACCTCGACGTCGTCGCTCGCTTCGGCTTCGAGGAGGCCGCGCACAAGGTGCAGGACCTCTTCCTCTCCGGCGACCGCGATGCGGCCGTCAAAGCGGTCCCGGACGACCTCTGCGACGGCATCGCGCTCTGCGGCCCGCTCGACCGCATCAAGGAGCGCCTCGAGCTGTGGCGGAAGTCGCCGGTCACGACGCTCGTCCTCGGTGGCGCCACCGACCCGGCACACGTCAAGGCACTCGCCGACATGGTCAAGTAACAGTGGAGAAGCTCGACTTGCTGGTCTGGTCGGCCGAGGCTGTCTCCTCGGCGCGCTCTCTCGACGTACCAGGCCTTCGGTCGGTCGCCATCTCAGAGCCTGCGGGTCTCGAGAAGCCGACGCTGCTCATGGGCCTCGGGCCTTCGCTAGCGGGCTTGGTCGAGCTGTGGGTCGACAGCGTCGACGTCTGGCCTGCGGTCGTGGAGCAGGTCCCCTCCGACGCGTATCTCGTGACGGAGTCCGTCCCCCAGCAGAAGTCTTCTGCGCCAGGGCTTCTCACGCACCTGTCGTGGTTTCCCAAGCCGGAGCGGCTGACCGACGAGCAGTTCTTCCACGGCTGGCACATGGTGCACACGCCGACGACCGGCGCGCTGCACCCGTTGCGGCAGGGCTATGTCCGCGACGCGGTGGCTCGTCGGCTCACCCCGGACTCGGCCCCGGTCCGCGCCATCGTCAGCGAGTACTTCGCCGTCGAGGACTATCTCGATCCGGCCCGCCTGTTCGGGAGCCCGGAGGCGCTGCAGGCGTCGGTGGACGAGCTCCCGCTCTACGCCGACTACGACGACGTCTCGACCTGTCCCCTGCTGCGGAAGAACTGACGATGCTGTCGCTCCAGGAGCTCTCGGACCGGTTCGAGATCCAGGACCTGATCGCCCGCTACAGCCAGCTGCTCGACCGGCGCGCGTGGGACGAGATGGACGCCCTGTTCACCGAGGACTGCGTGCTCGACTACACCTCGACGGGGGCCATCAAGGGCACCTGGCCTGAGCACAAGGCCTTCGACATCGAGGTGCTGACGCCCTTCAAGGGCACCCAGCACCTGATGGGGCTGCCCATCATCAACCTGTCCGGAGACACCGCGACGGCGCGGACCATCTGCTTCAACCCGATGGTCATCGATGACAAGAAGCTCTTCTACGTCGGTCTCTGGTACGACGACGAGCTGGTCCGGACGAAGAGTGGCTGGCGCTTCGCGAAGCGGACCGAGGAGCTGTCCTTCTTCGACCGGCTGTGAGCCGTCAGGGACTGCTTGTGCTGCTGGGCGGCGAGCTCGGTGTCGGCTCGGGTGTGGGCCCTTCGGATGTCGAGGGCGGGGGCGACGGGGACGGGGACGGCTCGGAGCTCGGCGACGGACCGCTCGACTCCGTCGATGTGGCTGTCGCCGACGAGGCGTCGGGGGACGCTGCGGCCGTGGTTGTCGGCGACGCCGTGGCGGTGGCCGTCGACGTGGTGATGTCGGTGAGGAGACCGGCATCGGTGAGGATCGTGAGGACCTTGGCCTGCACGTCCTTCACGGTGGCGAGCAGCTGAGCCGTCGACAGCTTGTCGACCTCTGCGAGGCTGCCGAGTGCCGTGCGGAGC